>NZ_JARGEF010000162.1:0-19223 GCF_033794725.1 Streptomyces sp. ID05-39B
CCTCCCGCACGACCACCGAGGGCGGCGGAGCGCTCGGCTTCAGCCCGGCCGGGGCCCCCGCCCTCGGTGGTCGTGCGGGAGGTGCGCCGGCCCGTGCCCGTGCACGGCATCTACGCCGCGGTGCGGGAGTCCGCGCCCGAACGGCCCGCCCTGAGCGCGTTCGTCGCCGCCCTGAGAGAGGCGGCGGCCGCCGCCCGACCCGACCGGGAAGCCATCCGCGCCGCTCCGAGCCCGCAGGACGTGCCCCGGATCAGGCTCGCCGCCCTCGCACGCCTCGGCCCAGGGGTGGACCTGTGACTCGTCGCAGGGCACGTCACCGTCACATGGCTCACCGTCGGGTCACTCCCGAAACCGGGCGTGCACGGTGGGATGTCCCTCACCGCTGTCCGTGCCCAGCCCCGCGAGCAGGCGCAGCCCGTCCTCGGCGGGACTGCCGGGGGCCGCGGACAGCACCAGCAGCTCCATCCCCGACTCGTCCGGTAGCGCGAAATTCTCCTGGTGCAGTTCCAGGAGTCCGACCAACGGGTGCCGGTACGCCTTGCGCCCATGTGTGCGGGCGCGCACGTCCGCGCGGGCCCAGAGACGGCGGAACCGCTCGCTGCGCATGGCCAGTTCGCCGATGAGGGAGGCCAGGCGTGGATCCTCGGGGTACTTGCCGGCGGCCAGGCGCAGGTGCCCGACCACGTCGAGGGTGCACTTCTCCCAGTCCGCGTAGAGGCCGCGCTCGGCCTCCTCGAGAAAGATGTGCCGAGCGGTGTTGAGGCCCGGCATCGGGCGGCCGTAGAGGAGTCCGGCGAGGCGGTTCCCGGCGAGCACGTCCAGGCGGTGGTCCATGATCAGTGCGGGTGCGTCCGCGACCAGGTCGAGGACGCGCAGCAGCTCCGGTCGGACCCGCCCGCCGGGCGCCTTCGCGCGGCGGCGCCGCTGCCGGGCCAGCCGGTAGAGGTGCCCGCGTTCGATCTCGTCGAGACCGAGGACGCCGGCGAGCGCGTCGAGGACCTGTTCGGAGGGCTGGGTCGCGCGGCCCTGCTCCAGACGTACGTAGTAGTCGACGCTGACGCCGGACAGGTGCGCGACCTCTTCGCGTCGCAGCCCTTCGACCCGGCGGCGGCTGTCGGTGGGGATGCCGACGGCCGCCGGGTCGACCCGGGAACGCCTGGTCCGAAGGAACCCCGCGAGATCGTCCATGCCCCCGAGTATCGCCTCGATGCCGCCCGTGAGGGTGGCCCTGCCGATACCAGGAAGTCCCGTCCGACGGAAGCGGCGCCCCTGAATGCCGGGCGTCGCGGGGCCCAGGATCGAAGGCATCCGATCCGAAGGAGTTCCGATGAAGACGCTCATCGTCCACGCCCACCCGGAGCCCAAGTCGCTCAACAGCTCGCTGAAGGACCTGGCGGTGTCCACGCTGGAGGCAGCCGGGCACGAGGTACGGGTGAGCGATCTGTACGCGATGAACTGGAAGGCGGTCGTGGACGCCGCGGACTACGGCCCCCACGCCTCACGGCCGCTGAAGGTCGCCCTCGACTCCGGCCGGGCCTTCGACGCCGGGACGCTCACCCCGGACGTCCGCGCCGAGCAGGAGAAGCTGCTGTGGGCCGACACGGTCATCTTCCAGTTCCCGCTGTGGTGGTACACGATGCCCGCGATCCTCAAAGGCTGGGTCGACCGGGTGTTCACCCACCACTTCGCGTACGGAGTCGGCGAGCACAGTGACACCAGGTACGGCGAGCGCTACGGCGAAGGAACCCTCGCGGGCAGGAGGGCTCTGCTGTCGGTGACCGTGGGCGGACCGGAGCCGCATTACGCCGCTCGCGGGATCAACGGCCCCATCGACGACCTGCTGTTCCCCATCCACCACGGCATCCTCCACTACCCAGGCATCGAGGTGCTGCCGCCGTTCGTGCTGTACGGCAGCGACCGGATGACCGCCGAGGACTACCCGGACGTCGCCAAGGCGTGGGAGCAGCGCCTGCTCACCCTGGAGTCGACCGAGCCGATCGCCTTCCGGCGGCAGAACTTCGGTGACTACGAGATTCCCTCGCTGCACCTGAAGAAGGGGCTGGAGCCCGCGGGACGCGCGGGTTTCGGTCTGCACGTGCGCGACTGACCGCGGGCGAGGGGCCCACGGCGAGCTGAAGGAGCAGTCCGAGGGCCCTCGCGCGGGTGAGGCTGAACGCCCATGGGCAGCATGCGCGGTGTGTTCCTCGGGGCGCCCGGCGCCGGCCGGCCGCCTCGGACGAGGAAGGCCGCCGACTCCTGCCCCACAGCCCGGAGTCGGGCTGACGCGTGCGGCAGCCGACGGCCCCGGCCCGGCCACGGACACCAGGCCGGGCTTCCAGCCCCGTCGGCGGGAGGCCACGGCTGTGGCCCGGCCACGGTCCGGGCCGGCGGCGGGAGCGCAGATCTGGGCCGACTCCAGGTCACGCCTTCTGCAGCGCGAGGAGGGGGAGTTCGCCCGAGCCCCGGACGATCAGCCGGGTGGGAACGGTGACCGTGCGGGCGCGCGTGCGGTCGCCGTCGAGTCGGGCCAGGGCGGTGGTGGCTGCCGCCCTGCCCAGCTCTTGCGCGTCCTGGGCGACGACGGTCAGGGCCGGTTCGAGCGCCTCGGCGAGCGCCACGTCGTCGAAGGCGACGACCGCGACGTCCTTGCGCCGGCTGCGGGCCAGTTCGGCGACGATGCCCAGCGCCATGATGTTGTTGCCGGCGAACAGCGCGGTGGGCGGATCGGCCAGGCCGAGGAGTTGGGTGGTCGTGGTCTCGGCGCCCTGCTGGTCGTGGGCGTTGGCGACGAGGGAGCGGTCGTAGGGGATGTCCGCTTCCTGCAGCGCCGAGCGGTAGCCGGCCAGACGTTCACGGCGCGTGTACAGCTTCGGCGGCAGGTCGCCGACGAAGCCGATGCGCCGGTGTCCGTGGGCGATGAGGTGGGCGACGCCGTCGTGGGCTCCGGCACGGTTGGAACTGACGACGATGTCCGTGGCGAGGCCGACGCCCGGCCGGTCGAGGAAGACCACGGGCAGCCCCGCCGTGCGCTGGGACTTGAGGTGGGAGTGGTCGGCGCCGACGGACGGAACGACCATCAGGATGCTGACGCGGCGGGCGAGGAACTTGTCCGTCAGGGCGCGTTCGCGCTCGGGGTCGTCCGCGGAGGAACCCATGAGCAGGGTCAGTCCGCGTTCGCGGACGGTGTCCTCGATGGCGCGGGCCACCGCTCCGAAGAAGGGGTTGGCGAGGTCGGGGATGACCAGGCCGATGGTGGTGTCCGGGCCGCCGACGCGGATGTTGCGGGCCATGAGGTTCGGCTGGAAGCCGAGCTTGGCCACTGCGGCGAGTACCTGTTCCCTGGTCTGCGCGGAGGCGGGTCCGTCCTCGTTGAGTACGCGGGAGACCGTCTTGGCGCTGACGCCGACTTCTCGCGCGACGTCGGCCAGGGTGGGGCGGCGGTGCGCTGCCATGGAGGAAACCGTCTCCTGAGGCTCTCGGGTTCCGGCCGCGGCCTCGGCCGGAAACTGCGAGAGCAGTGTTGTGCTGTCAGGTGGCCTGGACTCCGGCGGCCTTCGCGGCCTCCGAATCCGCTACGACAGTATCTCCGGCCTCGTCGACGGTGAGTGCGCCGGTCATGATGGCGACGACCTCCGCCATGGAGTGGTCGCCGGGCCTGATCAGGGCGGCACGTCTGCCCAGTCGGTGGACGTGGATCCGGTCGGCGATCTCGAAGACGTGCGGCATGTTGTGACTGATCAGGACGACCGGCATGCCCTTGTCGCGCACCCGGCGGATGAGGTCCAGGACCTGGCCGGACTCCTTGACGCCGAGGGCGGCGGTGGGTTCGTCCATGACGACGACGCTGCGGGCCCAGGCGACGGAACGGGCGACCGCGACGGCCTGCCGCTGTCCTCCGGAGAGCGTCTCCACCGACTGGCTCAGTGAGCGCAGGCCGATCTTGAGATCGGCCATGTGCTCGGCCGCCTCCTGACGCATACGCTTCTTGTCCAGCATGCGCAGGACGCTGCCGAGGGGGCCGGGGCGGCGCAGTTCGCGGCCGAGGAACATGTTCGAGGCGATGTCCATGGAGGCGGCCACGGCGAGGTCCTGATAGACCGTCTCGATGCCGTGCGCCCGTGCGCTCTGCGGACCCGAGAAGGTGATGGGCTCGCCGTTCAGGCGTATCTCGCCCGCGTCGGGGACCACCGCGCCGGTGAGTGCCTTGATCAGGCTGGTCTTGCCGGCCCCGTTGTCGCCGATGACGGCGAGGACCTCGCCGGGCAGCAGGTCGAAGTCGGCGCCGTCGATGGCGGTGACCTGGCCGTACCGCTTGACCAGGCCGCGGGCCTGCAGAACGGGCGTGATGGCGGTCATCGGGCCTTCCTCCGGGAGATCTGGTCGACGGTCACCGCGAGGATCACCAGGACGCCGGTGATCAGGGTCTGGTAGATGGAGGCGACGCCCATCAGCTGGAGGCCGTTGCGGAACACGCCGACGATGAGGACACCGATGAAGGTGCCCAGGACCGAGCCGCGGCCGCCGAAGAGGCTGGTGCCGCCGAGGACCACGGCGGTGATGCTGTCGAGGTTGTCGGTCTGCCCGGCCTGCGGGTCGCCGACTCCGGTGCGGGAGATGAGCAGCACGGCGGCGATGCCGTACAGCACGCCGGCCACCGTGTAGATGCCGATGGTCAGGCGCGAGGTGCGGATGCCGTTGAGCCGGGCGGCCTCGGCGCTGTTGCCCAGGGCGTAGACGTGCCGGCCCCAGCCGGTGCTGCTCAGCGCGTAGGCGAGGAGGAGGAAGAGGGCGATGGTGACCAGGGAGCCGTAGGTGATGTCCGTGTGGCCCAGGGGGAACGTCTGCCCCAGGGCCGTCAGCGGGCCGGGCAGGCTGGTGACCGTCTGTTCCTCGGAGTAGATGTGGGTCAGCGCGAAGGCCACGTTGAGCATGCCGAGGGTCACGATGAACGGCGGCAGCGGGATCTTCTGCACCAGCAGCCCGTTGACGAGGCCGAAGCCACCGCAGACGGCCAGGCCCAGCGCGATCGCCGCGAGCGGGGGCAGCGAGCCCTCGGCCGCCATCTTGGCGATCACGATGCTGCCGAACGCCATCACGGCCCCGCACGACAGGTCGATGCCCGCCGTGAGGATGATCAGGGTCTGCCCGATGGCGAGCGTGCCCACGACCATGACCTGCTGCACGATCAGCGAGAAGTTCCCCCCGGTCAGGAACTGTTCGGACGAGAGGGAGAAGAAGGCGCAGGCCAGGATGAGGGCGGCCAGCGGGCCCGTGGTCGGCGCCGTGAGCAGTCTGCGGGCCGCGGTGGGTGCTTTGAGCTCGGCGTACGGCGTGGTCGTGGCTGTCATGCGAAGTCCTTGTCGGAAGACAGATGTCCTTGTCGGAGGACGAGGGCAGGGGTCCCGCCGCCGGGACGAGGGGGCGGTCGTCCCTGGTCGGGGAGGCGGGCCGACCGCCCGCTGAAGAGGAGTGAGGCGTACGGTGTCGTACGGTCCTGGGGCGCGGCTCAGCCCCAGCAGTTCTCCAGGCCGTAGGCGGTGTCCTTCGACGTGATCGCGTCCTGCGCCGTGTCGGTGATGAGCGTGACACCGGTGTCGGTGTAACCGGAGGCCTTCTTGCCGTCCTTGGCGTACGACACGACGGCCTTGACGCCCTCGGCGGCCATCTTCAGCGGGTACTGCTGCGACGTCGCGGCGATCTTGCCGTCCTTGACCGCCTGGGTGCCGGTGCAGCCGCCGTCGACGGAGACGATCAGTACGTCCTTCTCCCGGCCCTTGGCCTTCAGCGCGGTGTAGGCGCCCAGGGCCGCCGGTTCGTTGATGGTGTAGACGACGTTGATGTCGGGCGCCTTCTGCAGGCAGTTCTCCATCGCGGTCTGGCCCTTGGCCTGGTCGCCGCCGGTGTCCTGGGCGCACACGACGTCCTTGTCGGTGGCTCCGAAGCCCTTGAGGAAGCCGTCGTGCCGCTGGACGCCGACGGAGACGCCCGGGGCGAGGTCGAGGGCGGCTATCTTCGCCGGCTTGCCCTTCATGGCGGCCTTGGCGTACTCGCCGATCAGCTGGCCGGCCTTGAGGTTGTCGGTGGCGAAGAGGGCGTCGACCGCGCTCTCCGGGTCGGTCGGGGTGTCCAGGGCGATGACCATGACACCCTTGGCGCGGGCCTTCTCCAGCGCGGGCACGATGGCCTTGGAGTCGCTGGGCGTGATCAGGATGCCCTTCACCCCGGCGGCGACCATGTTCTCGACGGCGGTGACCTGTCCGGCGTTGTCCCCGTCGAACTTTCCTGCCGCGGTGGACAGTTGGGCACCGTTCTCCTTGGCGGCCTTCTCCGCGCCCTCCTTCATCTTCACGAAGAACGGGTTGGTGTCGGTCTTCGTGATCAGACCGACCTTGACGGCGCCCGAACCGGAGTCGGTGGACCCGGTGCCGGAGCCGGATCCGCAGGCCGTCAGCGTGAGGGCCGCGACGCCCGTGGCCGCGGCGGCTCTGACGAGGGAGGAGAACGGGAGGGTGGTGCGAGACATGAACGACTCCTGTGGGATCGCGGGCGGCAGGGTTGGGAGCGGAGCACGCCGCCCCGCGGTGTCATCGTTGACTTATGTCATCGTTGACACCGCCTGGCGAGGATGATGGACTCCGCGTCCCGGCAACGTCAATGCCTTCTGCCCGTCACGAATCGGCAACGTCGGCAGCCGTCGCGTCGCACGGCTGCTCAGCGGCCGTGTCGCCGCGACGGTCCGTGCCCGAGCCTTTCGGGCCTTCCCGAGGGAGAGCAGCCCATGAGCCCGCGTCAGATCACCGTGGTGGGAGAGTGCGTCGCGGACGCCTTCACCGAACCGGCGAACGCCTCGAACGAACTCGCCCTGCGGGTGCTGCCGGGCGGCGGACCTGCCAATACGGCGGTCGCCCTGGCCAGACTCGGCACCCGGGCCCGCTTCCTGGCCCGGCTGTCCGGCGACGTGTTCGGCCGCCTGTTCAGGGCCCACCTGGAGGCGTCCGGCGTCGACCTGGCGGACGCCGTACCGGCCACCGAGCCCAGCACGCTGGCCGTGGCGGAGCTGGACGCCGCCGGGCAGGCCGCGTTCTCCTTCCACGCGCAGAACACGGCGGACTGGCAGTGGACTCCGGGCGAACTGGCACGGGCGGATCTGTCCGAAACGGTCTGCGTGCACACCGGGTCGCTGGCGCTGGTCCGTGAGCCCGGCGGGGCGGTGGTGGAGGAGTTCCTCGCGACAGCGGCTCCGCGGGCCACCATCAGCATCGACCCCAACGTCCGGCCGCTGCTGGTGCGCCCCGACGCCTACCGTGCCCGGCTGGCGCGCTGGTGCGCTCTCGCCGACATCCTGCGCCTGAGCGAGGACGACCTGGAACTCCTCCTGCCGGGCACCTCGCCCGAGCAGGCGTGCGACCTCTGGCACGCCGCGGGGGTACGGCTCGTCGTGATCACGCTCGGCGCCGGCGGTGCCCTGGCCTCACTCGACGGTGAACGGCTGCGGGTACCCGCGGTGGCCACGCGGGTCGTCGACACGGTCGGCGCGGGGGACTCCTTCACCGCCGGCCTGCTGCACCACCTCGGCGCCCGCGGACTCCTGGGTGGCCGGTTGACCGATCTCGGTCTCGACGAGGTCGCGCAGGTCTGCCGGTTCGCCACCCGGGTCGCGGCGCTGACCTGCTCGGTCGCCGGTCCCAATCCGCCGTGGAGCGATCAGCTGGCACAGCTCACGTCCACCGCCGGCACCTGACGGACGGGCGGGCCGCGGCGGGCGGTTCGGCCCGAACCGTTGACGCTTCGGCAGCCCCTCGCCCATTATCGGGCCACCGGATGTCATCGATGACACAAGTCAACGATGACAACCCTGGGCCGACGGCGTGGACGACGACGTCGGCCAGGGCGTTCCCACTCGGTCGGTCCACGCCGGAGCCGCAGGTTCGGCCCGCTGGACGGCCACGGCACAGGAGACACCATGACGTCACGACGTGTATCCCGGCATGCCCGCGTGCGGATGACAGCGGCGGTGGCGACCGTCTGCGCCCTGTCGGCAACTCCGCTCGCCCCCCGGGCCGCAGCCGCCGACACTCCGCCGTACACCGAGACCTACCGGCCCCAGTTCCACTTCACGCCCGAGAAGAACTGGATGAACGACCCCAACGGCCTCGTGTACCACCAGGGCGAATACCACCTCTTCTACCAGTACAACCCCAACGGCAACTCCTGGGGCGACATGTCCTGGGGCCACGCGGTGAGCAAGGACCTCGTGCACTGGACGGAACTGCCGCTCGCCCTGTCGCACGACGACAGCGAGATGGTGTTCTCCGGCAGCGCGGTCGTCGACCGGGACAACACCACCGGCTTCGGCACGAAGAAGAACCCGCCCATGGTGGCGGTCTACACCAGCCACGACAAGGACACGGGCGTACAGGCGCAGTCGCTCGCCTACAGCACCGACCGTGGCCGCACATGGACCAAGTACCAGGGCAACCCCGTCATCGACATCGCCTCCAAGGACTTCCGCGACCCCAAGGTCCAGTGGTACGCGCCCACGCGGAGCTGGCTGATGACGGTGTCGCTGTCCGCCGAGCACAAGGTGCGGTTCTACTCCTCCAAGAACCTCAAGGACTGGACGCAGCTCAGCGAGTTCGGGCCGTCCGGCGCGACCGGCGGCGTGTGGGAGTGCCCCGACCTCTTCCCCCTCGCGGTCGACGGAGACCCGGACAACATCAAGTGGGTCCTCGTCGTCAACATCAACCCCGGTGGCATCGCGGGCGGTTCGGCCGCCCAGTACTTCGTCGGCGACTTCGACGGCGAGACGTTCACCGCCGAGGACAAGGGCACCTACACCCCGCCCGCCGGCACGGTGGTGCAGGACTTCGAGGGCACCGACTTCGGCTCGTGGACGAGCACCGGCACCGCCTTCGGCCGGTCGCCGGCGGCCGGGGCGGTGGAGGACCAGGGCACGGTCGACGGGTTCGACGGCAAGGGCCTCGCCAACAGCTTCCACTCGGGCGACGGCGCCACCGGCACGCTGACCTCGCCCTCCTTCACCGTCGACAGCAGGTACCTCAACTTCAAGGTCGGTGGCGGCCGGCACCCGCACGTGGCCGGAACGGTCATGGAGCCGGGCCCGCCGCCCGCGGGTACGGTCCTCGCCGACTTCGAGGGCGGCACCTACGGCGACTGGACGACCACCGGGGACGCCTTCGGCACCGCACCCGCCACCGGCACCCTCCCGGGCCAGCAGGAGGTCTCCGGCTTCCAGGGCGGCGGGCTGGCCAACAGCTTCCTGAACGGCGACTCCACCACCGGCACCCTCACCTCACCCGAGTTCACCATCGACCGGGCCTACCTCAACCTCCTCGTCGGCGGCGGCCACCATCCCGCCGGCTCCGACCACCCGACCGCCGTCGAACTCCTCGTCGGCGGCCAGGTGGTCCGCAGCACCACCGGACAGGACGGCGAGGCGCTCAACTGGGCCTCCTGGGACGTCAAGGACCTCGCCGGCAAGCAGGCACAGATCAAGATCGTCGATGACAACAGCGGCGGCTGGGGCCACCTCAACGTCGACCACATCATGCTCTCCGACACCCAGGCCCAGCCCGTCTCCCAGGAGACGTCCGTCAACCTCGTCGTCGACGGCCAGGTCGTCCGCAGCGCCACAGGCTCCCACAGCGAGACCCTGGACTGGGCCTCCTTCGACATGCGTCCCTACGCGGGCAAAGAGGCGCGGATCCAGCTCGTCGACATGAACACCGCCGGCTGGGGCCACCTCCTCGCGGACCGGTTCACCACTGCCGAGACACCCGCGAAGTCCGTCGTCCAGCGCGCCGACTGGGCCGACTACGGCAAGGACTACTACGCGGCCGTCTCCTGGGAGAACGCGCCGGGCGGCAAGCGGTACATGATCGGCTGGATGAACAACTGGGACTACGGCGGTGCCGTTCCCACGTCCCCCTGGCGCGGCGCGCAGAGCATCCCCCGGGAGATGTCCCTGCGGACCGTCGACGGCCGCACCCGGCTCATCAGCCGGCCCGTGAACAGCGTGGCGTCCCTTCGGCAGCCGTACCCGGCGTCCGCGTCAGGCATCACCGTCAGGAACACGTCCAAGGCCCTGGCAGACCCCGCCGCGCGGGGCAAGGCCCTCGACATCGAGGCGACCTTCTCCCTCAAGGACGCCGACCGGTTCGGCCTGAAGGTGCGCACCGGCGCCGGGGGAGAGGAGACCGTCATCGGCTACGACACCACGACACAGGAGCTGTACGTCGACCGCACCCGCTCCGGCGCCGTCGACTTCAACAGCTCCTTCCCCGGCGTCCAGACCGCACCCCTGAAGGCCAAGAACGGCAAGGTCAAGCTGCGCATACTCGTCGACTGGTCCTCCGTCGAGGTCTTCGGCGGCGACGGCGAGGCCGCGATCACCGACCAGATCTTCCCCGACCCCGCCAGCCAGGGAGTGGAGGTCTTCGCCGAGAACGGCTCGGCGAAGCTGGACAAGGCCGTCATCTGGCACCTCGACTCGGCGCACAAGTGACGTTCCCACGTGATGCCCCCACGTGAGGCCTGCAAGTGATGCCCCACGGGATGCCCACACGTGACGCGCAGGGGAGCGGCGCGCACGACCGACGCCCATGACCGACAAGGACACGAGACCGTGAAGAAGACCCTGCTCGCCGAGTTCACCGCCCGTGAGGGAACACAAGATGAGGTCGCCCGCCTGATCGGTGACTACGCCCTGACGGTGCGGAGGGAGGAAGGCAACCTCGCCTTCGACGTCTACACCAAGGCGGCCCACCCCCGGTCCTTCTGGATCTTCGAGGTGTACCGCGACGAGGACGCCTTCCAGGCCCACCTCAAGGCGCCGTACGGCGCCCCTTTCAACGCAGCCCTCGTCCCGCTGATCGAGGAGGACGCCTCCGTGCTGACCTTCCTGAGCGCGCTGACCGTGAGTGACGCGTGACGAGCCGCTGACCTGACGTGGGCCGGCCTACGTCGAGTGTGCGGTCCGATGCCGCACCGCGCCGAGACCCGGCAGCGCGGTGGACCATACGGAGGACGAGGGAGAAGGGAGCCGCCAGTGGTGCGACCGCCGCCACCGCGTTGCAGAGGAGCAGGATCAGGAGCCGAAACAGGCAGTTGATCATCTCGCAGGGCGGGGCTTTCCGTTGGGGCGGACGGTGAGACAGACTGGGTCGGCCTGGGCACGCGATCACCACGGGGAGCACGTCGGATGAGCAGCAACGTACTGACCATGTACGGCGGTCCGAGACGCGTCGACGACGGCCAGGGTCAGTCGAGGGTGACGGGCATGGTCAGCTTCTCCGACGGGTCGGGTCCGGCGCCGTCGGCCGTGTACGTGGAGCGCGAACTGCCGCCCGGAGGCACGTCCGCGTACCGTGCGGCCCGGGGGAGCGGGGCCCGTTCCTTCGCCCTGTGGGCCGACGATCAACGCCGGGAGCGGGTGGCCACCGTGGTGACCCTGTCGGCCGGCGGCGGTGTCGCGAGGTTTCAGGTGCTCGGCGCGCACGGCGAGGTCATCGGCACGGTCATGCGCGAGAAGGCACTCCGCGGCAGGGGCCTGCGCACCCGCTGGACCGTGCACCAGTCCGGAGGCACCGCGGCGGTGGGCTCCAAGGGGAGGATCGTCTGGTGGTGGATGTGGTGGCTCCTGCTGCCGCTGATGACGGCCTTCCTCGTGATGACCGTCATCGACAGCGTCCCGGGTAACGAGGGCGGCATGGCTCGCGCACCCCGGCGCATCCGGTGGCGTGCGAACGGGCAGGTCCCGCTGGAGTTCAGGTCCAAGGGCGACAAGCTGCACGTGCACGCACCCGGTGTGGACTGGCGGCTCGGGGCCGCCCTGATCGCCCTCCTGCGCAGCTTCCACGCGGGCGCGTGGGACTCGGTGAAGTAGTGGCCCCAGGGGCGACGCTCCGGCGCGGTGCGTGCTGCGGCGGGGGTCGGTGAGCCGGACCGGCCGGCCTGCGGGCCTTCGTGGATCCGCTCACCACGTGGCCGCCGGTCGGCCGGTGTCGCGAGCGTGCACGAACTCCGCCGTGACGACCAGGGAACCCGACCGGCCGTCAGCCGGCCGAGCGCAGACGGTCGAGTTCGTCCCCGATCGCCTTGCGCAGCGGGTCGTGCTGCGGACCGAGTGCGAACTCGCTGTCGGACCAGTTGTCGCGAGGATAGAGCCACACGGGCATACGCACCGACTCGGCCGGCTCCCACGCGAAGCGTGGCCACACGTGCGCGTGCAGAAACCCGTCAGCGTTGCCGAGGATCTCCAGGTTCACCCGCCGGAATGCCGCATCCATGCGACGCGATGTTCGCTCCACCGCCTCTGCGAGCCGGTCCATGTCGGACAGGAAGGCCAGCCGCTTGGGCCTGGGCAAGTCCGACAGCCTCTCCACCCTGCGATCGTCGACCAGGAGGACCGAGTAACCCGGCAGGAACTGCGCATCGCCGATCACCGCGAACCCCGCGTCCAGGCGCCTCAACACGGTGGGGTTCTCCCCTCGTAGAGCACTCCCGATCCGGTCCGTCCGCCAGTCGTCAGCCATGGACAGAATCTATCCTCCTGCGGTCATCTCCCCCTCGGCTGCCCGGCGTTGTCGTCATCGGCCCGTCCGAGCAGGCAGCTGCTCTCAGGTGGTGACCCGTGGCTGCGCCGGGCTGAGGTAGTGCACGGTGGTCTGCGCGGTGTGGGGGGCGAGGAGATTCCGGAGCTCCTCGGCTGCCGTCTTGAGGAGGTCGCCGTCGCGGTCGGCGTGGAGGGTTTCGAGGACGAAGGCGACGTGCGTGGAGTGCTCGGTGACGCGGGTGCGGTGGGCGTCGCGGTGGTTCCAGTGGCGGGTCAGGACGCCGGTGGTGTCCGCGTAGATGATCTCGCCGGGTTTGGGGTTCTCCACGGTGTCGGGTTCGCCGAGCGGGGTGAAGGACTCGGTGCCGTGCGCGTATCGGATGTCGATGTCGCCGCTGACGTGGTCCAGGTCGAAGGCGCCGGCGGGCAGGCCGTGCCGGACGGAGACCGCGTTGTAGGAGTCGACGGCCGGGTTGATGCGCGGCAGCGTGCCCTTCTTGGCCAGGCGTCGGCCGAGCGCGTCCACGCTGGGGCGGATGCGGCGGGGGTTGGTGCCGAAGGAGCGGTAGGCGGTGTGCCAGGCCTCGATGAGGGGGTCGGTCTCGTCGGCGGGGTGCCAGGTGCAGTCGGCGAGTCGCTGTTCCAGGTCTTCCAGGGCCGCGGTGGTTCGGGGCCAGGGCTCGTGTCCTTCCAGGCCGGTGGCGGTGACCAGGGCGATGAGGGTGTCGGGGAAGGCGTCCATGACGGCGGGGGTGATGTGGAGGACGGGCATGGGCGGGTTTTCCGTTTCTCGTGGCCGGGAGGGGGCGTGGGCGGTCGGGCCGGGGGTCAGGGCTTCCAGGCGCCCGTGCGGTCCAGCCTGCGGAGCTGCTGGAGCGCGGTGGGCGCGTCGAGGCCCTGGCCGCGTGCCGTGAGGCGGTCGGCCGTGGCCGCGGGCGAAGGCGGCGGCGGAGGCGACTCCGGACGCGGCACCCCAAGCGAGGGTGGCACCGCTGAACGAGGCGCCGAGCACAGGCCACAGCATCAGCTCGACCACGAGGGAGGCCGGGCCGCGATCATCACCGTGCGCGGCACGTGAGCCTTACGGGCGCCGAGGCCGCCGAGGAAGTCGGCGCAGCCGTAGGCGAGTGAGCTGCCCAGGGCCATCATCAAAGCGATCACAGTACATCCCCTACAATCAGTGGAACGACTGAACCGTACAATGAAACGACCGGCTGGTGTCAACCGAACGACCGCGCGGTGCATTTCGGTGGTCGGAGCCCAGAGCGGTGGTCGGTGGCGAGGAATGGAGATCAGATGGTCGAGACAGCCGCGGCGCTGCGGACGGTCGCGCGCAACGTCCGGGCCGCCCGCACCCGGGCGGGCCTCTCCCTGGAGGAGCTCAGCCGACGCTCCCAGGTCAGCAAGGGAGCCCTGGTCGCGCTGGAGAAGGCGCAGGGCAATCCCAACCTGGCCACCCTCGTCCGGCTGGCCGACACCCTCGGGATCTCGGTGTCCGCGCTGATGCAGGGACCGTCCGAGGGGCGCGTGCGCATCGTCGACGCCGACGCCGTGGCCCCCCTGTGGACCGGGGAGCGGGGTGGCGACGCCCGACTCATGCTGACCACCTCGGGTCCGGCCCCCGTGGAGGTCTGGCGCTGGCGACTGGAACCGGACGAGACGTATCCGAGCCACCCCCATCAGGCCGGGGTGGTGGAGACCGTCAGCGTCACCTCCGGGCGGATGGTCCTGATCGTCGACGGCGTCGAGCACCCCGTGGAAGCCGGCCAGACGGCCACGTTCGACGGCGACGCCCCGCACACCTACCGCGGTTCCGGCACGGAGACCTGCAGCCTGATCATGACGGTCCACCTTCCGCCCGGTCCCGCGTCGACGACCTGACGAACAGGAACAGTTGAGGCCGAGGGGGGGCGACTTCTCGCCACGTTCCGTATTCTTGCCCGCCCCGGGTCGCGTTGGATCGGGGGGCTCGGGTCCTGGCGATCCCGGCCGGTGCCGGGGCGTCAGTGCGTCATGTGAACAAGGGGGAAGCGGTGGAGGCGACGAGTGCACGGGTGCGGCAGCGCACCATACCTCCGGTCGTCGCGGCGCGGTGGGCGCTGTGGACGTTCGTCATCGTCAATCTGGTGATCGTCGAGGCCTTGTTCCTCACCGCGGGGACCGGCAAGAACGGGGTGCTCACGGTCGCCAAGTTCTTCGGCCTGCACGCCGCCGTGCTGATGCTGTTCCAGCTGCTGCTGGTGGCGCGGCTGCCGTGGCTCGACCGCCGTATCGGCATGGACCGGTTGACGGTGTGGCACCGGTGGGTCGGCTTCACCCTGCTGTGGACCCTCCTCACCCATGCCGTGCTGGTCGTGCTGGGCTACGCCCGGCTCGATGACGCGGCGATGACGAAGACGTTCATGGCGCTGGCGGGAGTACCCGCCTCCCTGCTCGGGATGGGGGCCGCGGCGATCGTCGTCGTGGTCGCCGCCGTCTCCGCCAGGCAGGTGAGGCGGCGGCTGCGGTACGAGACGTGGCACGGCGTGCACCTGCTGCTGTACGTGGCGTTGGGACTGGCGTTCGTCCACCAGTTGCGGGAGACCACGACCTTCCGTTCCTCCACGCTCGCGATGACCTACTGGTGGGCCCTGTGGCTCTTCGCGTTCGGTGCCCTGGTCACGGGGCGGATCGTGATGCCGCTGTGGCGCAACGCCTATCACCGGTTCGAGGTCGTGGCGGTGGTGCCGGAGTCGGACGACGTGGTGTCGGTGCACGTCACCGGCCGCCGCCTCGACAGGCTGCCGGCCAGGGCGGGCCAGTTCTGCATCTGGCGGTTCCCCGGGCACAACCACTGGTGGCCGGCCAACCCCTTCTCGCTGTCGGCGGCCCCCGACGGCCGGACGTTGCGCCTGACGGCCAAGGCGGTCGGCAGCGCCAGCACCGGCCTGCGGCACGTCCCGGTCGGCACCCGCGTGTTCGTCGAAGGTCCGTACGGGGCGTTCACCTCGTTGCACCGAACGCGGCCCGGCGCGCTGCTGATCGCCGCAGGAGTGGGCATCACGCCGGTCCGGGCCCTGCTGGAGGAGGAATCGGCCGGCGACATCGTCGTGCTCTACCGGGTGCGCAGCGAGGACGAGGCCGTGCTGGTGGACGAGGTACGAACGCTGGTCGCGGGCCTCGGGGGGCGGCTCCACCTGCTCACCGGCCGCAGAGGGGAGGGCAGCCCGCCGTTCGAGCCGCAGAGTCTGCGTGCCCTGGTTCCCGACATCACCGAACGCGACGTGTACGTCTGTGGCCCGCCCGCGGTGACCTCGGCCGTGCTCGGTGCCCTGCGCGCTCTGAAGGTTCCCGCCGTCCAGGTGCACGCCGAACGGTTCGGCCTGGCCTGACGACACCGAGGGCGGGCTGGACCCGTTTCCCTCACCTTCTGCCGGAGGCGGCACCCGTGCCGCCGGTGGCGCGCTCACCTGCTCCTCGCGGCAGGACGGCGGACCGGGCCGTCCGTCGGGGCCCGCCTCGCCCCGAGGCCGTGCCCGACACGGCGAGAACGGCGAGCAGGATCAGCGCGCAGGCCGGCCCCAGCACGGTCCAGGGCGCGAGTTCCACGTACGGCTGGTTCTCCGACAGCAGACGGCCCCACTCGGCGGTGGGAGGCTGTTCACCGAGGCCGAGGAAGCCGAGGGAGGCGAGCACGAGGACCGTGGTGGGCAGGCGCAGGAGGGCGTTGCGCAGTACCCCGGGCAGCACGGCGGGCAGCAGGTGATGGCGCAACAGATACGCCGGGCCGGCGCCGAACGAGAGGGACGCGAGCATGTGACCGCTGGCCCGTTCCTGTTCGAGCAGGGCCGAGCACTGGGCGGCGTAGGGCGTCCAGCCGACCAGGCAGACCGCGCACGCGGCACCCCAGGCCGACGGGCCGGTCACCGCCGTCGTCAGTAGTCCGGCGAGGACCGCCGGCAGCGTCGACACGACTTCCGTCAGGCCCGCGCCCACCTGTGCCGCCATACCGATCAGCAGCCCTGTCACGGTGCACACCGCCGTCACCGCGAGGGCCGTGCCCACTGTGCGCAGCGCTCCGTGGCCGAGGCGGGCGAGCAGGTCACGTCCGAGCGCGTCGGTGCCCAACGGGTGCCCGGCCGAGGGCGGGAGCAGCCGCGCGGCCGTGTCCACGTGCAGGGGATCACGCAGCAGTCCGGCCACGACCAGGGCCAGCAGGGTGATGGCACAGATGCCGGCGATCCAGGGGGTGGAGCGGCTTCGGGGGAGGTCCGGTGCGCGCAGGGCGGGCAGGGCGCCGTCCCGCAGTGCCGGGCCGAGGAGGGCGCGGCGCAGGGCCTGGATGAGGAGTCCGGCGGCGATGCCGAGGAGGACCAGGACCAGGGCCGCGGTCTGCAGGGGCGGGAGGTCCTGGGCGACAGCGGCATCCAGGGCGAGCCGGCCGAGCCCTGGGATGTTGAAGATCTTCTCCACCGCGACGGCACCGCCGACCAGGGCCACGACGGTCGGCAGGAGTTGCGGGAGCACCCCGGCCAGCGTGCGGCGCAGCGCGTGCCGGGCGACGTGGCCGGGCGCGAACCCGTAGGCGTGCCAGGTCCGCGCCCAGGGTTCGTCGAAGGCGGCGGGCAGTGACTGGTCGAGCAGAGCGCCGATCATCGCCCCGGACGGCACGCCGAGCGCGAGCGCGGGCAGCACCATCCACTGCGGCCCCTCCCAGCCCTGGGACGGGAACCAGCCGAGCCACACTCCGCACACGGTGGCGAGCAGGGAGGCGAGGAGGAACTTGGGCAACGCGGCGAGGGCGGCGGCCCCGGTGGCCGCCCTTCCCCGGTGCAGTCGCCGCCGCGACCCGAGATACAGGGTGCGGGCGCTGACCAGCGCGGCGACCGCGATCGTGACCACGAGGGCGCCGAGCATCATGGTGACGGAGACCGCGAAGGCGGCGGTCACCTCGGGCAGGACCGCCTCGCCCGACACCCAGGAGGTGCCCGCGTCGCCGCGTGGCAGTCCGCCGAGCCAGTGCGCGAGATGACTGAACGGGCCCTTGTCCAGGCCCAGTTGCTCGCGTACGGCGGCCAGCTGCGCGGGGGTCGGATCCTGGTCGGCGGAGCGGGCCCGCAGGACCGTCAGCGCGGGGTCGGTCCTGGACAGCCACGGCAGCAGGGCCACGGCCGTCAGAAGCGCGGCCCCGGCGGCGAGGCGGCCCGCGCCCGCCCGCCACCGGACCGGGCGGGCATCGGCCGGCGTGACGCTCATCAGCCGCTACTTGAGGTGGGTGTCGACGTTGATCAGGGAGCGCTCGCGGGGATCGAGGAGCACACCTTCGACCCCCGTGGCGATGCCCTGGACGACCTGCTCGTGGACCAGCGGCACGACGGCGTCCGTGCGCAGGACCTCCGCCTCGGCCGCCAGGATCTTCTGCTGCCGCTTCGCCGTGTCGCCTTCCCCGGCCGCTGACTTGATGGCCCGGTCGACCCCGGAGTCCTTCAGCCCGGCGATGTTGTAGACGCCGTCACTCGTGAAGTCGCTGGCGAGGTAGGCGACGGCGTCGCCGGTGTCGAGGAGCGTGACGCGGGAGAAGACGAGGGCGTCGTACTCGCCGGCGAGGAGGCCGGCCTCCATCTGCGTGTACTCGCGCACGTCCTGCTTCACGGTGAACCCCGCCTTCTCCAGCTGCTGCTGGAGCACGGTCGCGGCCTCGGGGAGTTCGGCACGGTTGGTGTAGGTGGCCAGGCGCAGGATCTTGCCCTTGGTGTCGGCCTTCACCTCCGCGGCCGTCGAGGCCTTGGCGCGGCCGGTCACCTCGCCCCGGTCGCCGGCGGCCCAGGGGATCGCCGGCCCGAACAGGGCTTTCGCGGGGTCGGCGTATCCGCCGAACACCGAGTCGACGAGGGCCGAGCCGTCCACGGCCTCGCGGGCGGACGCGCGCAGCGCCTCGTCCGTGAAGATGCCGCTTCGGGTGTTGAGGATCAGGCTGTCGGTCCGTACGGAGGGCACCTCGTGGCGGGTGTCCTCGTCCAGCAACCGGGCCTGGGCGGTGGGTATCCACTCGGCGATGTCGACGTCGGCGCCGCGCAGGGCGTTGGCGCGGGCGGTGCCGTCGGCTATCCAGGTCACGTCGATGCCGGACGCCTTCGCCCTGCCGCCCCAGTAGCCGTCGAAGCGGTCGAGTGCGGCCTTGCTCTTCCCGGTGAGCTTCGTGATCTCGAAGGGGCCCGTTCCGGTGCCGACCGGACTGACGCTGCCGTCCTTGCCGTACGCCTTCGCGGAGAGGATGCCGAGTGCGGGGCTGGCCAGCCGCAGGGGGAGCACCGGGTCGGGGACCTGGGTCGTGATGGTCACGGTGTCGGTGTCGTCCGCCTTCGCGGACAGGGTCACGTCGCTGAGGACACGGGGTTTGGTCTCGGCAGCGTTCGCGTGGTCGAGGGCGCCCACGACCGACTCGGCGGTGACGTCGGTGCCGTCCTGGAACGTGGCCTTGCGCAGTTCGAACGTCCAGGTGGTGGGGCTCTTCCGGGTCCACGACCTCGCCAGCGCGGGGGCGGCGGCCCCGGCCTCGTCCAGCCCCGTCAGGCCCTCGGCGACGGAGAGCTTGCTCAGCACGGTGGCGTCGTTGCTGTACGGGGAGAGGGCCTTTTAACCAATCTACAAGCCCCCGAGAACGGAAAAA
>NZ_JARGEF010000163.1:0-19219 GCF_033794725.1 Streptomyces sp. ID05-39B
GCTCGCCCCCGTCCGCCCACACCGCGTCGTCCCAGGCCCCGACGGAGTCCATCGCGTCGGTCAGCCACAGCGAGAGGCAGTCGATCAGCAGGGGCGGAGCCCCGTCCTCCCCGAGCAGCGGCACGAGGTCGCAGGTCTCGACCGTCCGCCACGACCCCGGCCGCCGTTCCCGGTGCGTGGCGACCCGCGCCGCCCACTCGCCGTCCCCGCCCCGCGACCCACCGGTCGCGACGTACAGCACGTCCGGGAAGGACTCCAGCCGCCGTTCGGCCTCCACCGACTTCCCGGACCGCGCCCCGCCCAGCACCAGGGTCCGCCGCGGCACGTCCGGCACCTCCTCGTAGACCCCCACCGTCAGCGTCGACCCGTCCGGCACCGCCCGCGCCCCCGCCGCGGCCAGCCGCCGCCGCAGTTCCGGGCCCGGCGGCACGTCGTGGTCCAGGTGGACGGCGACGACATCCGTCGTGGGCCCGACGGCGCCCACCGCCCGCAGCTTCGCCAGCGCGTCCGGCCGCCCCACCACGTCGGTGAGCACCATGTCGTACCGCTCGGCCGGCTCCCCGCCCTCCTCCAGTCCGGCGGGCGCGCCGCCCGGTGGCAGGTACAGCAGCCGCTGCCCGTCCGGGCCGGTCACGGCGTACCCGGTACCGGGCGCGTCCATGGCGACCGCCCGCACCCGGTGTCCGGTCAGCGGCGTCAACTCCCGTCCGTCCGGCACCCGGCCGGGCTGCGGCAGCCCGGCCGGCACCTCGACGGCGGGCCCGTCGTGCGGATGAGACAGCAGCACCTGCCGTACGCCGCCCAGGGAATGCCCGGAGCGTGCCGCGGCGAAGGCGGCGCCCGGCGTGAGGTCGAGCAGCAGGGCCCCGTCGAGGAGCACCGCGGTCGCCGCCCGCGCGTCCACCCCGAGGGAGGTCGCGCAGACGGCACAGGGACAGTCGGGGCGGGGGAGTCCCGCGGGGGCACCGGTACCGAGCAGAGTCACTTCCACGGACCTGATTTTCGCGCGTCCGATCAGGTCTTGCGCATCCGGCTAGGCTGCGTGCCAGGAGCCGGACCAAGATCCGGCTTCTGCTCTGCATGTGCTCACACGTTGGAGGCGTACATGGCGGCATGGACGTGGCGGTTCGAGAAGGCCGACGGGACGGAGGTCCAGCCCGCGGTGCAGCCGGAGGAGTTCACCACGCAGGGGGACGCCGAGTCCTGGCTCGGTGAGCACTGGAAGGCCCTGCTCGAAGGCGGCGCCGACCAGGTGCGGCTGTTCGAGGACGCCACGGAGATCTACGGCCCGATGAACCTGCACGCCGACGAGGCGTAGGACCGGCTCGGCCCGGGGTGGCCGGCCGACGGCCACCCCGCTCGTCCCCCGCCGCCGGGGCGCTACTGCTGGCCCAGCGTCACCTCGACGGTCCGTTCGTCGCCGTTCCGGGTGAAGGTGACCGTCGTGCGCTCGCCGGGCCGCATTGCGGCCAGTTGCTCCGCCAGCGAGGTGATCGTGGTGACCGGGGTGCCGCCCAACCCGGTGATGACGTCCCCGGCCCGCAGGCCCGCCCTGTCGGCCGGGCCCCCGCCCGTCACCTCGACGACGGCCACTCCGGCGGCCCGGTGGTCCGTGTCCACGACCGTCCGCGCGGTGATGCCGAGAGCGGCCCGGCCGGAGTCGGTGACCTTGCCGTCCTTCACGATCTGGCCGGCGACGGTCCGCACCATCGAGGCGGGGATCGCGAAGCCGATGCCGGGCGCCGCGCCCTGACCGAGGCTCGGGTCGACGGCCGCCAGCGTGGGGATGCCGATGACCTCGCCGTCGAGGTTCACCAGCGCGCCCCCGCTGTTGCCGGGGTTGATGGCGGCGGACGTCTGCACCATGTTGGCGATCGTGGCGCCCGTACCCCCGTCGGTGCCGCCCTCGCTGACGGTCCGTCCGGTCGCCGAGACGATGCCCTGTGTCACGCTCGACGACAGGCCGAGCGGAGAGCCCATGGCGAGCACGATCTGCCCCACCTCGACCTCGCCGGAGTTCCCCAGGCGGGCCGCCCTCAGCCCGTCGGGCACCCGGTCCAGCCTGATCACGGCGAGATCCTGTTCGGGGTAGCTGGAGACGAGCGTGGCGGCGAGGGGTTCCTCGCTGTGCGCGGTCGTCACCCGGAAGGTCCTCTCGTCACCGACGACATGCGCGTTGGTGACGATGTGCCCCGCGTCGTCGTACACGACCCCGGACCCGAGATCGCTGCGCGCCTCGATCTGCACGACCGACGGCAGGACGTCCCGGATCACCTTCAGGTACGCGTCCTGGAGTTCGTCGGCCCGCGTCACGGCCGCCGGCTGCGCGGTCCCGGCGCTCTGCCGGCCGACGTCCCGGCCGGCGTCCGCCCCGGTGGGGGATCCGCCACCGGAGCACCCGGCGACCAGCCCGCCGAGGCAGCACATGACGACCGCCGCGACGACGGCGGTCCGGGCACGCGTACGGGAAGCATCCATGCCCCGAGTCTCACCACGGAGCGGACCCCCGGCGCGGGCAGCTCACCCGAACGAGCGCGCGGGACAGCGGCTCAGCCCCGTACCCCGCACAGATGCAGCAGGGCCGCCACGCTGCGGTACGGATCCGTCCGGCCCGCCCGCTCCTCCGCGGCCAGCAGGGGCTCCAGATCCTCGGGGACCTCCGCGCGGTCCGCCGCGGTGTCCGTGAAGACCCGTACGCCGTACCAGGTGTGGAGCGGTGCCCCGATGCCCGCGAGGGTCGCGGTCAGGGTCTCCCGGCGGTCCGCGCGGACGTCGAGGCCCAGCCGGTTGCGGTAGGCGGTGGTGTCGAAGGCGCCCAGCGCATCCGCCCAGTCCCCGGCCAGGCCCGGCCGCATCGCCAGCGCGTCGGCATTGCGGACGAGGAGGGACAGCAGCCCGCCGGGGGCCAGCACGCGCGCGAGGCCCGCCAGAACCGGGTCAGGCTCCTGGACGTACATGAGCACGCCGTGGCAGAGCACCACGTCGAAGCTGCCGGGGAGGAAGTGCACGCCGGTGTCCCGGCCGTCGCCCTCCATGATCCGCATCCGCTCCCGGATGCCCTCGGGCTCGCCGGACAGCACCTCACGGGCCGCGGCGATCATCGTCGCGTCCTGTTCGAGCCCGGTCACCTGGTGACCGAGCCGGGCCAGCCGCAGCGCCTGCGTGCCCTGGCCCATCCCCACGTCGAGCACGCGAAGCCGCTGCCCGACCGGATAGCGCCCGGCTATCTGCTCGTCGAGCTGCCGGGCCACCAGCTCCTGCCGTACGACATCACGCAGCCCACCCAGCCTGCTCAGCCAGGCCTTCGCCGCGCCCCCGGAGAAGGAATCCGTGCTCAGGGCCGCTCTCCGCGCTTGACCTGCGGCTTGGGCAGCCGGAGTCGACGCATCTGCAGGGAGCGCATGAGCGCGTAGGCCACCGCGCCCCGCCGGTTCTGGTCCGGGAAGCGCTCGGCGAGCCGCTTCTTCAGACGGAACCCGGTGAAGAGCGAGTCCAGCACGATCAGCACGATCACCACGAGCCACAGCAGCAGCGCGATCGTCTGGAGCGAGCCCACCCGGACCATGCTCAGCACGAGGATGACCACGGCCATCGGGAGGAAGAACTCCGCCACGTTGAACCGCGAGTCGATGGTGTCGCGCGCGAACTTGCGGACCGGACCCTTGTCCCGGGCCGGCAGGAACCGTTCGTCACCACCTGCCAGCGCCTGACGCTGGCGCTCGAGCTGGGCTCGGCGCTCCTCGCGCTGACGCTTGGCGGCGTCCTTGCGCGACGAGGACGTATTGGCGACGCTGCGGCGCTGGGACTGGGCCTCACTGCGCTTGGGCGTGGGCCTGCCCTTCGGGGCCTGCGGGTCGCGGGTCTGCTTGGAGTCGGTCAGCGGCGCCTTGTCGGCCACCGATGCCTTCTCTTCCTTGGCACGGCTACGGAACACAAAACCCAAGGGTAAGCGCTCGCCGGGCATGGACCACAGCCCGGCGGGGAACGATCCGGCAACACCAGTCGTCTGAAGTGAGGACGGACCCGGGACAGACCGGTGGAGAGGGGACGAGTGGTGGCGCAGCGGTCACCCTGACGGTCACCTACTCCTTACGCCGGAGCGAGGCCTTGGTCAGTCGTCCTTGGGGATGAGCGCATCCGTCCCCGAACAGTGCGTCAATGGATGCAGGGCCCGTACTGTGGGTTCTGTCGCAGAGCTGGAGCTGGACGTCAGAAGGGGGCGCGCGAAGCCCATGAGCGGTGTCATGAAGCGTATGGGGATGATCTTCCGCGCGAAGGCGAACAAAGCCCTTGACCGGGCCGAGGACCCGCGCGAAACCCTCGATTACTCGTACCAGAAGCAGCTGGAGCTTCTCCAGAAGGTCCGCCGCGGTGTCGCGGACGTGGCCACCTCGCGCAAGCGGCTGGAACTCCAGCTGAACCAGTTGCAGTCGCAGTCCGGCAAGCTGGAGGACCAGGGCCGCAAGGCGCTCGCGCTGGGCCGCGAGGACCTGGCCCGCGAGGCGCTCTCCCGCCGCGCCGCCCTCCAGCAGCAGGTCACCGACCTGGAGACGCAGCACCGCACGCTCCAGGGCGAGGAGGAGAAGCTCACCCTCGCGGCCCAGCGACTCCAGGCCAAGGTCGACGCCTTCCGCACCAAGAAGGAGACCATCAAGGCCACCTACACCGCGGCGCAGGCGCAGACCCGGATCGGCGAGGCCTTCTCCGGCATCTCCGAGGAGATGGGCGACGTCGGCCTGGCCATTCAGCGTGCCGAGGACAAGACGGCCCAGCTCCAGGCCCGCGCCGGCGCCCTCGACGAACTCCTCGCCTCCGGCGCCCTGGACGACCCCACCGGCATGGCCAAGGACGACCTCCAGGCCGAGCTGGACCGGCTCTCCGGTGGTACGGATGTAGAGCTGGAGCTGCAGCGCATGAAGGCGGAGCTGGCCGGAGGGACCTCGTCCGGGCAGCAGGCCATCGAAGGCGGCGCCGACCCGTCGCAGAGCCGGCAGCAGCCGCAGGACACCCCGCGCTTCGACAAGCAGTAGCTTCGGCGCCGGGGCCGGAGCCGAGGAGGCCGACATGATCGTCCGGATCATGGGGGAGGGCCAGTGGACGCTGGCCGACTCCCACTTCGTTGAGCTGAACAAGCTGGACGACGAGCTGCTGGCCGAGATGGAGGGCGGCGACGAGGACGCTTTCCACCGCACTCTCGGCGCGCTCCTGGACGCCGTCCGGCGCCTCGGCGAGCCCCTCCCGGACGACTCCCTGGAACCTTCGGAACTGATCCTCCCGGCCCCGGACGCGAGCCTGGAGGAAGTCCGGGAGATGCTGAGCGACGACGGGCTGATCCCCGGGTGAGCCGCGCCGCTCCCCTGGGCGAAGGCTGATCAACGGGCGAAGGCGGACGGTCACCGGACCGCCCGGCTCCGGTGAAGGCGGCTGGACCCGCCCCGTCCGGCGGCTGAGGACGGGGCACGAGGCCGGTTCGGCCGACAGCGCGGTTCGCGGGCGGCGGCCCCCGCCGAGCGGTCCCAGCGACGGCCAGGAAAGCGACGGTACGGAAAAAGTGACGCCCCTCGCCCGAGCGCAGCGCCGGCTGAAAGCCCACCCCCTCGCCCTGGACGCCGCCATCGCCGCCGGCGTACTGCTGTGCATGCTGGCAGGGTCCTTCGTCGACCCGCACGGCGAGCGGGGCGTCAGCTGGAGCCTGCGCACCCCCGACCCGCTCAGTCTGCTGCTGATCACCCTCGGTGCCGCCGCCCTCGTCTTCCGCCGCAGCGCCCCCATGACGGTCCTCGCGCTCACCGGCACCTGCTCCGTGGCCGAGAGCGTCACCGGCGACCCCCGCGCCCCCGTCGCGATGTCCGCCGTCATCGCCCTCTACACCGTCGCCTCCACCACCGACCGCCCCACCACCTGGCGGGTCGGGCTGCTCACCATGACGGTCCTCACCGGCGCCGCCATGCTTGCCGGGCCGCTGCCCTGGTACGCGCAGGAGAACCTGGCGATCTTCGCCTGGACCGGCATCGGCGCCACCGCCGGCGATGCCGTCCGCAGCCGCCGGGCCGTCGTACGGGCCATCCGCGAGCGGGCCGAACGGGCCGAGCGCACCCGCGAGGAGGAGGCCCGCCGCCGGGTCGCCGAGGAACGCCTGCGCATCGCCCGCGACCTGCACGACGTGGTCGCCCACCACATCGCCCTGGTCAACGTGCAGGCCGGGGTCGCCGCCCACGTCATGGACAAGCGCCCCGACCAGGCCAAGGAGGCTCTCGCGCACGTCCGCGAGGCGAGCCGCTCCGCGCTCAACGAACTCCGCGCCACCGTCGGCCTGCTGCGCCAGTCCGGCGACCCGGAGGCACCCACCGAACCGGCCCCCGGCCTGGACCGGCTCGACGAACTGGCCGGCACCTTCCGCAACGCCGGAATCCAGGTCGAGGTGGCCCGCGCCGACCACGGCACCCAGCTTCCCGCCGCCGTCGGCCTGGCCGCCTACCGCGTCATCCAGGAAGCCCTCACCAACGTCCAAAAACACGCGGGACCGGACGCCAAGGCCGAGGTCAGCGTCGTACGCGTCGGACCGAACGTGGAGGTCACCGTCCTGGACGACGGCGCGGGGGACGCCCCGGTGTCGCGGGACGGCGGCGGCCACGGCCTGCTCGGCATGCGCGAGCGCGTCACCGCCCTGCGCGGCACCCTCACCACCGGTCCCCGCTACGGAGGCGGCTACCGCGTCCATGCGATCCTGCCCGTCAAGACCCGATCCAGCGCCCCCGAGGACTCCGCATGACCATCCGCGTCCTGCTCGCCGACGACCAGGCACTGCTGCGCAGCGCCTTCCGTGTGCTCGTCGACTCCGAGCCCGACATGGAGGTCGTCGGCGAGGCGTCCGACGGGGCGCAGGCGGTCCGGCTCGCCAAGGAGGAGCGCGCCGACGTGGTCCTGATGGACATCCGGATGCCCGGCACCGACGGTCTCGCCGCGACCCGCCTGATCAGCGCCGACCCGTCCCTCGCGGGGGTCCGCGTGGTGATTCTGACGACCTTCGAGGTCGACGACTACGTGGTGCAGTCGCTGCGCGCGGGCGCCTCGGGCTTCCTCGGCAAGGGCAGCGAACCGGAGGAGCTCCTCAACGCCATCCGGGTCGCCGCCGGCGGGGAGGCCCTGCTCTCGCCCACCGCCACCAAGGGGCTGATCGCCCGCTTCCTCGCCCAGGGCGACGCCGGGGGCGACGGCGACGACCCGGACCGCGCGAAGCGGCTCTCGGCACTCACCGGCCGGGAGCGCGAGGTTCTCGTCCTGGTCGCCGGCGGCCACTCCAACGACGAGATCGCCGAGCGCCTGGAGGTCAGCCCGCTGACCGTGAAGACGCACGTCAACCGGGCCATGGCCAAGCTCGGCGCCCGTGACCGGGCCCAGCTCGTGGTGATCGCCTACGAGTCCGGGCTGGTCCGCCCAAGGGTGGACTGATCTCCACCCGGCCGTACTGCACCCGGAGTATGCGCCGGATAAGGAAATCGACCTGGGGCCTACGGATCGGGCTCTCCCGATGGCTCAGGGTGTAGGGGAGGGCGCTCACATGTGCTCGCGCCACCCTTTCCCGCTTCCTGCCGTGCCGCTTCTGCCGCTCAGAAGAGAGACCCGTAACCCATGTCCTGGCTGTCGAAGTTCAGCCTCGCGCAACGGGCCCTGATAGGCCTGATGTCCATCATCGCGATCGTGTTCGGCGCGATCGCGATCCCGCAGCTCAAACAGCAGCTCCTGCCCACCATCGAACTGCCGATGGTGTCCGTGCTCGCGCCCTACCAGGGCGCCGCCCCGGACGTCGTCGAGAAGCAGGTGATCGAGCCCATCGAGGACAACCTCGAAGGGGTCGACGGCATCACCGGCGTCACCTCCACGGCGAGCGAGGGCAACGCCGTCATCCTGGCCTCGTTCGACTACGGCAACGACACCAAGCAGCTCGTCGCCGACGTCCAGCAGGCCGTCAACCGGGCCCGCGTCCAGCTCCCGGACTCGGTGGACCCGCAGGTCGTCGCCGGTTCCACGGACGACATCCCGACCGTGGTCCTCGCCGTCACCTCGGACGGGGACCAGCAGGCCCTCGCCGACCGGCTCGACACGACCGTCGTGCCCGCGCTGAAGAACATCGACGGCGTCGGCCAGGTCACCGTCGACGGCGTGCGCGACCTGCGCGTCACCGTCACCCCGGCCGACGCGAAGCTCGCGAAGGCCGGGCTGACCACCCAGTCCCTCGCCCTGGCCCTCCAGGCGGGCGGCGTGACCGTCGCGGCCGGCTCCTTCGACGAGGCGGGCGGCAACCGCACCGTTCAGGTCGGCGGCGGCTTCACCTCCCTGGAGCAGATCCAGAACCTGGCCATCCCCGCCCGGGCGGGCGGCAAGCCGGTGCGCCTCGCCGACGTGGCCACCGTGCGGCAGGAGGAGGCCCCGGCCGACTCCATCACCCGCACCGACGGCAGGCCCAGCCTCGCCGTCGCCGTCACCATGGACCACGACGGCAGCGCGGTCGCCATCTCCGACGCGGTCGAGGACAAGCTGCCCGGCCTGCGCGAGGACCTCGGCTCCGGCGCGTCCATCACGGTCGTCAGCGACCAGGGCCCTGCCGTGTCGAAGTCCATCAAGGGCCTGACCACGGAAGGCGCGCTGGGCCTGCTCTTCGCGGTCCTGGTCATCCTGGTCTTCCTGGCGTCGGTCCGCTCGACGCTGGTGACGGCGGTGTCCATCCCGCTGTCGGTGGTCCTCGCCCTGATCGTGCTGTGGACCCGCGACCTGTCGCTCAACATGCTGACCCTGGGCGCGCTGACCATCGCCATCGGCCGGGTCGTCGACGACTCGATCGTCGTCCTGGAGAACATCAAGCGACACCTCGGCTACGGCGAGGAGCGCGAGACCGCGATCCTCACCGCGGTCCGCGAGGTGGCCGGCGCGGTCACCTCCTCCACCCTCACCACGGTCGCCGTGTTCCTGCCGATCGGCCTCGTCGGCGGCATGGTGGGCGCCCTGTTCGGCTCGTTCAGCCTCACCGTCACGGCGGCCCTGCTGGCCTCCCTGCTGGTGTCGCTGACGGTCGTCCCGGTCCTGTCGTACTGGTTCCTGCGGCCCCCGAAGGGCACCTCCGCGGACGCCGAGGAAGCCCGCCGCGCGGCCGAGGAGAAGGAGGCGCGCAGCCGCCTCCAGCGTTTCTACGTCCCCGTCCTGCGGTTCGCGACCAGGCGCCGCCTGATGAGCGTGGCCATCGCGGCCGTCGTCCTGATCGGCACCTTCGGCATGGCCCCCCTGCTGAAGACCAACTTCTTCGACCAGGGCGAGCAGCAGGTCCTGACGGTCAAGCAGGAACTGGAGCCGGGCACCAGCCTGGCGGCGACCGACGCCCAGGCCAAGAAGGTCGAGCAACTGCTCGCCGGCACCGAGGGCGTGAAGGACTACCAGGTCACCATCGGCTCCTCCGGGTTCATGGCCGCCTTCGGCGGTGGCACCGACAGCAACCAGGCCTCGTACCAGGTGATGCTGGAGGACTCGGCGTCCTTCGAGGACGTCCAGGACCACATCGAGGACGGACTGAAGAAGCTGTCCGGCATCGGCGCCACCACGGTCGCCGCAGGTGACGGCTTCGGCAGCCAGGACCTCAGCGTCGTCGTGAAGGCGGCCGACGCCCAGACGCTGCGCACGGCCGCCGAGCAGGTCCGCTCCGCCGTGGCCGGCCTGGACGACGTCACGGACGTCACCAGCGACCTCTCGCAGAGCGTGCCGCGCATCTCGGTCAAGGCGAACGCCAAGGCCGCGGCGGCCGGGTTCGACGAGCAGACGCTGGGCGCCGCCGTCACCCAGGCGGTCCGCGGGACCACCGCGGGCAAGGCGATCCTGGACGACACCGAGCGCGACATCGTCATCACCTCCGCCGCGCCGGCCACCACGCTGGCGCAGCTCAAGGCCCTGCCCCTGGGCCCGGTGAAGCTCGGCGACATCGCGAGCGTGCAGCTCGTCGACGGCCCCGTGGCCATGACCCGCATCGACGGCCGGCGCGCGGCCACCGTCACCGCGCGGCCGACCGGGGACAACACGGGCGCGGTGAGCGCGGACCTGACGTCGAAGCTCGACGCGCTGAAGCTCCCGGCGGGCGCCACGGCCGAGATCGGCGGTGTCTCGCAGGACCAGGACGACGCGTTCAAGAACCTCGCCCTGGCGATGCTCGCGGCGATCGCGATCGTCTTCATGCTGCTGGTGGCGACCTTCCGGTCACTGGTCCAGCCGCTGATCCTGCTGGTCTCCATCCCGTTCGCGGCGACCGGCGCCATCGGCCTGCTGATCGCCACCGGCACCCCGATGGGCGTCCCGGCGATGATCGGCATGCTGATGCTCATCGGCATCGTGGTGACCAACGCGATCGTGCTGATCGACCTGATCAACCAGTACCGGAAGCAGGGCTACGGCGTCGTCGAGGCCGTGATCGAGGGCGGCCGTCACCGACTGCGCCCCATCCTCATGACGGCGCTGGCGACCATCTTCGCCCTGCTGCCGATGGCCCTGGGCGTCACCGGCGAGGGCGGCTTCATCGCCCAGCCGCTGGCGGTCGTCGTGATCGGCGGTCTGATCACCTCGACGCTGCTCACCCTGCTGCTCGTCCCGACCCTCTACGCGATGGTCGAACTCCGCAAGGAGCGCAGGGCGAAGAAGCGCGCGGCGAAGCGCCAGCCGACCGAGCCGGAGAGGACACCGGAGCCGGCCGGAGTCTGACCCCGCCGCGCCGGTACCCCTTCCCCCGTACGGGTTCCCTATCCTGTGAACTCGAACTGCTCGACGGGGGAAGGGGATCGGGTCGGTGCCACTGCACAAGGACGATCCGAAGGCGCTCGGCGGATACCGGATCGTGGACCGGATCGGATCCGGGGGCATGGGCGTCGTCTACCTGGGCCGGTCCCGGTCCGGGCGTGAGGTCGCCGTCAAGGTGGTGCACGCCCAGTACGCGCAGGACGAGGTCTTCCGGGCCCGCTTCCGCCAGGAGATCGAGGCCGTCCGCAGGGTCAGCGGGGCCTTCACCGCCCCGGTCGTGGACGCCGATCCGGAAGCCGCCCGGCCCTGGATGGCCACCCAGTACGTGCCCGGTGCCGCGCTCTCGGCCCGGATCCGCGAGGCCGGCCCGCTGAGGGGGACGGAACTGCGGCGGCTGACCCTCGGGCTGGTGGAGGCCCTGCGGGACATCCACCGGGCCGGGGTCGTGCACCGTGACCTGAAGCCCTCCAACGTCCTGATGGCCGAGGACGGCCCCCGGGTCATCGACTTCGGCATCTCCCGCGCCACCGAGAACCAGACGCTCACCGAGACCGGCCACGCGATCGGCACCCCGCCGTTCATGTCCCCGGAGCAGTTCAACGACGCCCGGTCGGTCGGCCCGGCCTCGGACGTCTTCTCCCTCGGTGCGCTACTGGTGTTCGCAGCGACCGGACGGGGGCCCTTCGACGCGGACAGCCCCTACCTGACGGCGTGGCGGGTGCTGCACGAGGAACCGGCGGTGGACGCGGTGGCCGAGCCGCTGCGCGCGGTCCTGTCCCGCTGCCTGGCCAAGGACACCGCCGACCGGCCCGGTCTCGACGAGCTGGCCGAGGACTTGGCGCGGGCGCTGCCCGAACCCGCGGCGGGTGACCTGGGGACGGTGCCCCTGCGGCAGCCGCCCCGGCCCGTGGCGGGCGAGGAACCCGGCAGGCCCGCCGCCGCGTCCCGCCCGGGTCGCCGCTCCCGGCTTCGCCGGTGGCCGGTCCTGGCCGGGGTGGCGGGCCTGCTGGCCGTGACGCTCACCGGCTTTCTCCTGTCCGCTCCCTTCGGCGGGGCCTCGGAGTCGGACCGTAACGGCTGGGCCGCCCTGCCCGACGGCTGGGAGCCCTGGCGGACCTCGGTGTTCGGGAGCGCAGCGAGCGGGATGACGAAGCCGCTGAGCCACCCGGGAGCGTCCTTCGGCAGCCCCTTGTCGTGCGAGATGGGCCAGGGTGCCCTCTACTGCGGGGGCGACGGGGTCCTCCCGGTCCGGATCGACGGGGCGACGGGCCGGCTCGACTGGCGGGCCGACATCCTGCCCTCGGTGGGGGAGAAGGGGTACACGAGCAGGGTCCTCGGGGTGCGCGACGGTGTGCTGCTGGTCACGCAGTCGGCTCTCACCAGCGCGGGCGACGACACGACCGCCGTCGTCGTCGCCCTCGACTCCGTCACGGGCAAGCGGCTCTGGTCGCACCCGATGAGCACGACCGGCGGCAACGCCGCTCTCGTGGGAGATCTGCTGATGACCCCGGACGGCAACCGGGTGACCGCCCACGACGCCGTCACCGGCAGCCGTAGCTGGACGGCCACCCTGCCCGCCGGGCCCAGCTACGGCTGCGAGTTCCACGACGTCGGCAGTGTCCCGTACGCGGGCTGCACCGACGCGGGTACGCCGACGCGCACCGTGTTCTACGCCATCAACCCGGCCGACGGCTCGACCCGGAAGGTGAGTGTGCCGGACGGCGACTCCGTGTACGTCGGCGCCGTCGGCGGTGACCTGGCCTTCCTGATGCAGGTCGAGCGGGGCGCCCGCAACGCGCAGGAGTCGGCGTACGGCGAGGTCCTCTTGATCGACCCGGACACCGGAGCCGTACGGAGGAACACGTTGCCGGGTGTCCCGCGCGGCATGCCGGCCCTGGTGGGCGGAGTGCTCTGCTTCGCCTCCTCCCGGGGTCAGCTGGCCGCCCACTCGCCCGAGACGGGCGAGCAGCTGTGGCAGACCTCGACGACCCTTCAGGAGCCCGGCACACCCGTCGCCGAAGGGAAGGGACGAGCGGTGTTCGCGGCCAGCGCCTCCGGACGGGTCGCCGCCCTCGACATCGGAACGGGCGGCCTCCTGTGGGAGTCCGCCGCGCAAGCCGAGGAGGTCGTCGGGGTCGGCTACTCCACGGCGCGGGTGTTCCTCGACGAGGGCGCCCTGGTGGTGCTCACCCCCGACGGGACGGTCTTCACGCTGGACCCGGGCCACCCCGACCGGGAACCGCTGTCGGGGTGATCCGGGGACCGCGGGGTCCGGCTACGGCAGCGCCAGCATCCGCTCCAGCGCGAGCTTGGCGTACTTCTCGGTCTCCGGGTCGACCTCGATGCGGTTGACCAGCTTGCCCTCGGCCAGGGACTCCAGGGTCCAGACCAGGTGCGGCAGGTCGATGCGGTTCATGGTCGAGCAGAAGCAGACCGTCTTGTCGAGGAACACGATCTCCTTGCCCTCGGGCGCGAAACGGTTCGCCAGCCGGCGGACCAGGTTCAGTTCCGTGCCGATGGCCCACTTGGAGCCTGCGGGCGCGGCCTCCAGGGCCTTGATGATGTACTCGGTCGAGCCGACGTGGTCCGCCGCGGCCACGACCTCGTGCCGGCACTCGGGGTGGACCAGCACGTTCACGCCGGGGATGCGGGCGCGTACGTCCTGCACCGACTCCAGGCTGAAGCGGCCGTGCACCGAGCAGTGGCCCCGCCACAGGATCATCTTCGCGTCGCGCAGCTGCTCGGCGGTCAGTCCGCCGTTCGGCTTGTGCGGGTTGTACAGGACGCAGTCCTCCAGGGACAGGCCCATGTCGCGGACGGCGGTGTTGCGGCCCAGGTGCTGGTCGGGCAGGAACAGCACCTTCTCGCCCTGCTCGAAGGCCCACTCCAGCGCGTTCTTCGCGTTGGACGAGGTGCAGATCGTGCCGCCGTGCCTGCCGGTGAACGCCTTGATGTCCGCGGAGGAGTTCATGTACGAGACGGGCACGACCTGCTCGGCTATGCCGGCCTCGGTCAGCACGTCCCAGCACTCGGCGACCTGCTCGGCCGTGGCCATGTCGGCCATCGAGCAGCCGGCCGCCAGGTCGGGCAGGACCACCTTCTGGTCGTCGGACGTCAGGATGTCCGCGGACTCGGCCATGAAGTGCACACCGCAGAACACGATGTACTCGGCCTCGGGGCGGGCGGCCGCGTCCCGGGCCAGCTTGAAGGAGTCGCCCGTGACGTCGGCGAACTGGATGACCTCGTCGCGCTGGTAGTGGTGCCCGAGGACGAAGACCTTGTCACCGAGCTTCTCCTTGGCGGCGCGGGCCCGCTCCACCAGGTCCGGGTCGGACGGCGAGGGCAGGTCGCCGGGACACTCGACGCCCCGCTCACTCCTCGGGTCGGCCTCGCGGCCGAGCAGCAACAGGGCGAGGGGGCTCGGCTGTACGTCGAGCTCCGTGGTCTGGGCGGTGGTCACGACACACACCCTTTCTACTTTTCGTCGATCTGACGTTATCTATCATAACCCGCTTCATGTCACTTTGACGACGGTCATTGCGTCGATGTGACATGAATCCCGGCGCCGCCGCGTGGCCTCGCCCACCGGCGCCGAGAGCCGCTGTTCGCTGCCGCGCGGGTGTGCGAGCATGAAGGAACGGGCGAAGAGAAGGTGCCCGGCCCGTGGAATGAATCCGCGGCCCCGCCGGTTGAAACCGTCGGCAAGCAGTCTCCGTACAACCCGGGAGAGATGTAGATGTCCGTATCGGACGAGACCAGCACCGTCACCGACGGCATCATCCTGTCCGACGCCGCCGCGGCGAAGGTCAAGACCCTGCTCGACCAGGAAGGCCGCGAGGACCTGGCCCTGCGGGTCGCCGTCCAGCCCGGCGGCTGCTCGGGCCTGCGCTACCAGCTCTTCTTCGACGAGCGTTCCCTCGACGGTGACGTGGTCAAGGACTTCGACGGCGTCAAGGTCGTCACCGACCGCATGAGCGCCCCGTACCTGGGCGGCGCGTCCATCGACTTCGTGGACACCATCGAGAAGCAGGGCTTCACGATCGACAACCCGAACGCGACGGGCTCCTGCGCCTGCGGTGACTCCTTCAGCTGAGCCGTCCGCACAGCTGAGCCGGTTCGCACAGCCGAGCCGTCAGCACGGCACACGAAGGCGGCGGCCCCCTCCAAGGGGCCGCCGCCTTCCGTGTGTCCGGGATCTACCGGTCTACCGGTCTACCGGGACCTACTGGGGCAGTCGCGCCCCCGGCTTCTCCAGCGGAACCTGCTTGCCGTCCGACCCGATGACCTTGCGGTCGCCGAGCGGCTCGTCCAGCTGCACGGTCCGGTGGAAGAACTTGGCGATCTTGATGCAGATCGTGTCCGGCCACGGCTTCTCGGTCACGGTGACCTTCACCTGGCCCTCGCTCTCCACCGCCTTCGCCGTGTAGTCGGAGCACACCCCGCCGGTGAAACCGACGACCAGCTCGCGTCCCTCGGCCGTGTAGCCGTCGACGGTCACCTCACGGGTCTCGGTGCCGGAGGTCGGCGCCCCGGAGGGCGTGGCCGCCGGGGGCGCACTCAGGAACTCCGGCTCGACCGCCGGATGCGTCACCGTGTAGTCGTCCCCGGCCCCGCTCGCGCGCACCGAGAACAGCCAGGACGGCACCAGCACCTGCCGGCCGCCCGAGGCGTGCGGGGCAAGCCCGAACACCGCGCCCTCGACCGTGAGCGTCTCCTTGCGCGGCCCGACGGTCGACGTCTGGCAGGCACTGTCCACCTGGTCCTCGGCTGGCACGGGGGTGGCGCAGCCACCGATGCCCGTCCGGCGCTCGGCCCCCGGCGCCGCGTTCATCCGGTCCAGCGTCTCCTGCGCGCCCAGCACGGGGTACGTCTCTCCCTCGGCCGGCGCCTTCACCTGGCCGTTGCCGCCGACGATCTCGCCCTGGGCGCTGACGGTGACGCCGGTCGTCCAGCCGTAGGTCGGCAGTCCGTCGACCCGGGCGTCGGCGTTGACGATCCGCTGCGCGCCCATGACCTGGCTCGCGTCGATCTTGGCGTCGTCCTGCCCGACCGCCTTCAGGACCGGTGCCGCCGCCTTCTTCGCGGCCGCCTCGCTCACCGGGTCGACGGTGGTGGCCGTGGCCTCGGGAGTGCAGACGGCGGAGCCGCTCTTGCAGTCGTCGGTGCCGGGGGTGTACCGGCTGAACGTCCACAGACCCGGTGCCCCCTTCTCCACCCGGAGCACCGGCCCGGACCCGTCCTTCCCGGAGCCGACCTTCCAGGCCTGGCCCTCGGTCACCGGAGTTCCCTCGACGCCCAGCGCGCCCGCCAGCCGGGTCACCTCGGCCCGGGTGACCTCGCCCTTCGCCCAGTACACGGACGCCGAGCCGGGACCCTCGGGGAGGGCGCCGTCGGCCCGGTAGGTCACGCCGTAGGGGTTCGGCTCGCCGGGCGCGATGCCGTTGCCCGGCTCGGACGCGGGGGCGTAGTCGTCCAGCACGAGCGCCGGGGGAGTGCTGCCCCCGGAGGAGGGCGCCCCGGCACTGCCGTCGGTCCCGCCGCCCGCGCTCGCGGCGAGATAGGCGCCACCCCCGCCGACGACCAGCACGGCGGCGGCGACGGAGGCGACGAGCACGGAGGACCGCCGCCGGCCGCCCTCGGGAGCGTCGTCGGCGTCATCGCCGGGGGAGCCGCCCGCGGCATCGCGGGAGTGTCCAAGGACAGCGGCCTCGGCGGGCTTCTCCGTTTCCGTTTCCGCTTCCGAGTCTGCCTCGGCTACGGATTCCGGTGCCGGGCCGGGGGCGTCGGCGGGCTCCTCCGTGCCGGACTCCGGCCGGGAACCGGCGGCAGGCCGCGCCGTCTCGCTCCGGTCCGCCTCGCCGCCCTCGGCCCCGTCGGCCTCCCCGGTCTCCCCGGTCTCCCCGACCGGGACGGCCTCCACGGTCTCCAGGGTCTCCCCGGTCTCCTCGACCGGGACGGCCTCCGCCCGCGTCTCCTGCGCCCGCGCGGCCTCCGGGGCACCCCGGTCCTCGGGCGTACCCCGGTCCTCCGGGGCACCCCGGTCCTCGGGCGTACCCCGGTCCTCCGGGGCACCCCGGTCCTCGGGCGTACCACGGTCCTCCGGTGTCGGTCCGTCCTTCGGCCCGCGTGCGGCGTCGTCGTTGTCGGGTCGCTCGGTGTTCACCGCATCGCTCCTTCGGCTGCGCTGCTGTCGTACCTGACATCCCCTTTACGGGGGACAGCGATGGGACGCAGCGGGGGAGCGCACGGTTCCCCTACGAGCGCCCCGGCCGAAAGAAGGCATGCGCGGCAGCCCGCGCGAGCCCGCTGGGGGCGGCCCGCACGGGCCCCGCGCTAGTTGCCGTACTCCGGCATCGCCTCCAGCAGCCGGGCCGAGGCCGCCGGGACGGTCACGCCGTGGATCAGAGAAAGTGGCACGGGACGGGCCACGCTCTTCTCCGGTGCGGTCCAGTGCGGTGCCATCCGCGCGCAGTCGCCCCGCAGCGACGCCAGGTCGCCCTCGAGGTCGGCCGGAGCGGGTGAGTGGAACTCGAGGTTCGCCATAGCCGCACCGTATGCATGGGCGGGCCTGCGAAGAAAGATCTACTATCGGGTAGTTTCCTCTGCTTCAGCGGAGGCGGCGGACCGGGTAGCGTGAACTGTCAACCCACCTCCCATCAGGAGAGTCCACGCCGTGCGCATCGCAGTCACCGGCTCCATCGCAACCGACCACCTCATGACGTTCCCCGGCCGCTTCGCCGACCAGCTCGTCGCGGACCAGCTCCACACGGTCTCGCTCTCCTTCCTGGTCGACAAGCTGGACGTACGGCGCGGCGGGGTGGGCGCGAACATCGCCTTCGGTATGGGGCAGCTCGGCACGCAGCCCGTTCTGGTCGGCGCCGCCGGCTCCGACTTCGAGGAGTACCGGGCCTGGCTGGACCGGCACGGTGTCGACACCGCCTCGGTCCGCATCTCCGAGACCCTGCACACGGCCCGTTTCGTGTGCACCACGGACTCCGACCACAACCAGATCGGCTCCTTCTACACGGGCGCGATGAGCGAGGCCCGCCTCATCGAGCTGAAGACCGTCGCCGACCGCGTCGGCGGCCTCGACCTGGTCCTGATCGGCGCGGACGACCCCGAGGCGATGCTCCGCCACACGGAGGAGTGCCGCTCCCGGAACATCCCCTTCGCCGCCGACTTCTCCCAGCAGATCGCCCGCATGGGCGGCGAGGACATCAGGATCCTGCTGGACGGGGCGACGTACCTCTTCTCCAACGAGTACGAGAAGGGCCTCATCGAGTCCAAGACCGGCTGGAGCGACGAGGAGATCCTCGGCAAGGTCGGCCACCGCGTCACCACCCTCGGCGCGCGCGGCGTGCGCATCGAGCGGGCCGGCGAGGACCCGATCGAGGTCGGCTGCCCGCAGGAGGAGCGCAAGGCCGACCCCACCGGCGTCGGCGACGCCTTCCGGGCCGGCTTCCTCTCCGGCCTGGCCTGGAACGTCTCCCTGGAGCGCGCCGCCCAGATCGGCTGCATGCTCGCCACCCTGGTCATCGAGACCGTCGGCACGCAGGAGTACCAGCTCCGCCGCGCCCACTTCATGGACCGCTTCGCCACGGCGTACGGCGACGAGGCCGCCGCCGAGGTCCAGAAGCACCTGAACTGACGCAGCCGGTCGGTCTCAGAGGAGCCGGCGGACCAGATAGGCCGAGCCCCGGTCCGCCGGCTCCTCACCGACGTACTCCTGCCCTCGCATCTGGCACCAGGCGGGGATGTCCAGCCGGGCCGCCTCGTCGTCGGACAGGACCCGCACCGTGCCGCCGACCGGTACCTGCCCGATGACCTTCGCCAGCTCGATGACGGGGACCGGGCAGAGCTTGCCGAGGGAGTCCACCACCAGCTCGTCCGTCGCGGTGACCGCCGTGGGACCGGGCGTGGGCGCCCCGAGCTTCTCCCGGACACCCGCCACCGCGCGCGGCAGCACGGCGAGGAACCGCTCCACGTCCTCCTCGGCCGCCCCCGCCGGCAGCGACACCCGTACGTTCCCCTCGCTCAGCACCCCCATCGCCTTGAGCACATGGCTCGGCGTGAGCGTGCTGCTCGTGCAGGACGAACCGGACGAGACGGAGAAACCCTCCCGGTCCAGCTCGTGCAGCAGAGTCTCCCCGTCGACATAGAGACAGGAGAAGGTGACGATCCCGGGCAGCCGCCGCTCCGCGTCACCCACCACCTCCACGTCCGGCACGGACCGCGCCACCCCCGCCCGGATCCGCCCGGTCAGCTCCCGCAGCCGCTCCGCCTCGGCCGCCGCCTCCGCCCGTACCGCCCGCAGCGAGGCCACGGCGGCCACGATCGCCGGGATGTTCTCGAATCCGGCCGCCCGCCCCGACTCCCGTTCGTCCAGGGCTCCTTGGGGAGCGAAACGGACGCCCTTGCGCACCACGAGCAGTCCCACCCCCGACGG
>NZ_JARGEF010000164.1:0-19133 GCF_033794725.1 Streptomyces sp. ID05-39B
CCTCATCCCCAGTCCCGCCCCGTCCTCCCCCGCTTGGTGTCCGACCGCTGCTTCTTCTGCCGCAGCCGGCGTTCGTTGATCCCGCGCGGGATGCGGGTGGGGCGGCGCGGCTTGGGCGGCGGCGCCGTGGCCTCGGCGAGCAGGGCCGCCAGGCGTACGGCGGCGGCCTCGCGGTTGCGCCACTGGGAACGGTGCTCGGAGGCGCGGACCGAGATGACGCCGTCGACGAGGCGCCCGGCGAGCCGCTCCAGCGCGCGCTCCTTCCACACCTCGGGCAGCGCCTCGGTGCGCGCCAGGTCGAAACGCAGCTCCACCTGCGAGTCGCTGGTGTTGACGTGCTGCCCGCCGGGCCCCGAGGAGCGCGAGAAACGCCACACCAGCTCGGCCTCGGGAAGGGCTACGGAGCCTCTGATGACATGGGGACCGGACATGCCGTACATGTTCCCCTGCCTGACCCGTCCACGTCACGCGAATTAGGGTTTGGCAAAGAAAGTAAAGACACGGGGAACCTTGAGCGCCCCTCGCGGCGTTCATAGGGGTAGCTGTAGCTTCGTGCCCGTCACAGAACTAGGGAAGGACTCCCAAAAATGGCTGTAAGCCTGTCCAAGGGTGGCAACGTCTCGCTCACCAAGGAGGCTCCGGGCCTGACCGCCGTCACCGTGGGCCTCGGCTGGGACGTCCGCACCACCACCGGCACGGACTTCGACCTCGACGCCTCGGCGATCGCGGTCAACCCGGAGGGCAAGGTCTACTCCGAAGCCCACTTCATCTTCTTCAACAACAAGCAGACGCCGGACCAGACCATCGTCCACACCGGTGACAACCGCACCGGCGAGGGCGCGGGCGACGACGAGGCGATCAAGGTCAACCTCGCGGGTCTCCCGGCCGACATCGACAAGATCGTCTTCCCGGTCTCGATCTACGACGCCGAGAACCGCTCGCAGAACTTCGGCCAGGTCCGCAACGCCTACATCCGCATCCTGAACGAGGCCGGCGGCGCCGAGATCGCCCGCTACGACCTCTCCGAGGACGCGGCGACGGAGACGGCCATGGTCTTCGGCGAGCTGTACCGCAACGGCGCCGAGTGGAAGTTCCGCGCGGTCGGCCAGGGCTACGCCTCGGGCCTGGTGGGCATCGCCCAGGACTTCGGCGTCAACGTCTGAGTTCGCGTCTCACCCTCTTCACCGGAGCCCCCGTCCAGCCGGCCGGGGGCTCCGGTGTCGTACGGAATTGGCAGATCCGGGCCAGAGACACGCCGTAGAAACGGCAGATCGCCGGCCCGTATCTGCCAATCAGCGTCCGCCGAGCGGATTCGCCAGCGGCTTCCCAGCCGGTCGAGGGCTCCGCGCGCCTCCGGCGGGCGCGGCCTGTGGGACCCGGCCCGTCGGTGAGGTGGGACCCGGGCCGGTGACTTGATCGACCCCGCGGGCCTTGATCGCTGCCGAGCCTGCTGATTCGCTGACGGCATGACCGACCTCGGGCCCGTCACCTGGCCACCAGCCCCGATAGCGACCGAACGGCTCGTGCTCCGTGAGCCCGAGCCCCGGGACCGTGCGGCGTTCATCGAACTGCTCGCCTCGCCGGAGGTGCACACCTACCTCGGCGGCCCCCGCCCGCGTGACGAGCTCGAGCGCGAGCTGCCCGAGGCGCCCGAGCGGTGGCCCGGGAGTTTCATCGTCCATCTCGGCGGGGCGATGATCGGCCAGATCCTGCTCAGGAGAGCACCGGTTCACCAACGCCCGGCTGCTGCGGGGAAGGCCGATCTCGGCTACCTGTTCCTGCCGCGAGCCTGGGGATCCGGCTACGCCACCGAGGCGTGCGCGGCAGCACTGGAATGGTTCGACGGCGCCCTCCCCGGCGAGCCGGTGGTGCTCACCACCCAGACCGCCAACGTCGGCTCGATGCACCTCGCGGCGAAGCTGGGATTCATAGAGGTAGAGCGGTTCCAGGCCTGGGACGCCGAACAGTGGCTCGGCGTGCGGTCCGCGAGGAACGGAGTGCGGGTGACTCCGCCTAGGCCTCGGCCTTGATCCGACGTATCAGGGCCGACAGGCCCTCGGGGGACGCCCACAGCACGGCGGTGGGGTCGTCGCTCTCGCGGAGAAGGAGGAGGGGTTCGGCTCGGGATATCTCTATACAGTTCTCGCCCGCGACGCCGGAGAAGGTCGACTTCTGCCACTGCACTGACATTGCAGATCCTTAGAGTTCGCGCGCGATGTCATGGATGAACTGACGGGACTCGCCCTCCCCCAGTGACAGCCTCTCCGCATTGTCGAGCAGCTGCCCGTACCTCTTGACTTCGGCCGCCGCTTGCTCTCGAACCTCCGGATCGGCATTCATCGCCGCCCACGGTTCGAGGTCGGAGTCACGCCATCGGCGCAGGACGAGGCGATCGGTACGCAGTTCTGCCATCCCGCCCAGCCAACGTGACCAGTACCCCCGAGGCAATCACTTCTCCTCCACGGCTAGGGAACAGCGGCTGCGGTCCTGGGCGGGGTGGCCAGTCGCAGGCCGACCTCCACGAGGGTCCAGCCGAGGCGGGTCCGGAGGTCCCGAAGGTCCCGGGAGCGCCGAGGGGCCCTGGCCGCGGCGGCGAGACGGTACGCGTCGGCTTCGGCACGGAGTTCGGCAGCGCGGACGTGGTGCAGGGCGAGGTGCGTATGCGGGTGCATCGGGCTGTGGCCTCTCATTCCGTGGTGAGGGGGAATGCGCGTGTCTGGACGCGTACGTGAGCGGTGTCGGCGTCGCCCTCTTCGGTGGCCCGGTCGCGGTAGGTGTCGACGAGCGCGTGCATCTTCTCGACGAGTTCTCGGGCGAGTTCGGGCGTCAGCCGTAGCGTCGCGCTGCTCATGTCCCAGGTGCGGTTCCACTCTTCCGGCCATGCGTGGCGGTTGCCGAGCCAGGTCGACAGGTCCCGGGCCTGGGTGGTCGCGACCTCATGGAGGTACGTGTCGGCGGCCCCGCGTACGTCCGGGCTGGTGTCCGCGAGCAGGGCGTCGTCAAAGCGCAGGCCTTTGTGGGCCGCCTTCCACCACCGCTCCCGGCCCTTGCCCCGCTCCGGGTCGTCCTCGATGAAGCCGTGGGCGGCGAGCTGTCGCAGGTGGTAGCTGGTGGCACCGCTCGACTCGCCCAGCCTCTCGGCGAGTTGGGACGCGGTGGCCGGACCGCCGAAGCGCAGCGCGTCCAGCAGCTGCATACGCAAGGGGTGCGCGAGCCCACGCAGGGAGCGGGCATCGAGGGTACGGACCTGTGGGTCCTGGGGCTCGTTCATGCATACAGAGTAGGCCTACAAAGAGATCGTTGCAACGGTGTCTTTGCAACAAGTCCTTTGTACGGCGCGGCGGTTCGACGGAGGTGTCGTCTCACCATCCCCGTCCACCAGCACGAGCACATCTACGTCACCCCCGGCCCGCGCCGAGAACCCCGCCGCGCCCGGTCTCGCCGCCGCCCACGCCACCGACGGCATCCTCACCTGGCGCTGGTGAAGCCGCGAGGAGCTGGCCGAGGAGGCGGAGCCGGTGTGGCCGGAGGGCCTCGCCGGGCGGCTCGACGCCTGGGACACCTCGCGCCGGCCCCGGTAGCGGCGAGGCCACGGTAGCGGCGGGTCAGGGGCTCTCCGGCTTGCCCGTCCCGTACAGCCAGTCGCGCCAGATCGGCTCGAAGTCCTGGTCCGGGGCCTGCTTCTCCACATACGCGGTGAAGTCCGCGGTGTCGGCGTTGCCATGGCGGTGGGTGGCGGTCCAGCCCTGGACGAGGTCGTAGAAGGCGTCGTCGCCGAGGGTCTGCCGGATCTTGTGGACGACCATCGCGCCGCGCTGGTAGACCGGGTCCGCGGAGACGTCCGCGGCGCTCGTGGGCTTCGCGGGCGGGAAGTCCCAGAGGTCCTCGTAGGTGTCCTCGCCGTGCTCGTACCGCTCGGTGAAGGTCTCCTCGGCGGTGGGCCCGCCCTCGTCCTCCGCCCACAGCCACTCCGCGTAGGTCGCGAAGCCCTCGTTCAGCCACATGTCCCGCCAGGTTCTGGGGGTCACGGAGTTGCCGAACCACTGGTGGGCGAGTTCGTGGACGAGGAGGTCGACTCCCGGGGCGCCAGGGAAGACCGGGCGGTTCTGGGTCTCCAGGGCGTACGCGGAGTCGCTCGGGCGGTCGACGATCGCGCCGGTGGAGGAGAAGGGGTACGGGCCGAAGTTGTGGGCCGCCCACTCCATGACCTCGGGCAGCCGGGCCAGCGCGGTGCGGCTCGCGGCGGCCTGGGCGGGGTCGACGGCGACGTACACCGGCACCCCGTCCCCGGTGGTGGAACGCGTGACGGCGTAGCGGCCGATCGCGAGCGTGGCGACATAGCTCGCCATGGGTTCGGCGGTGCGCCAGGCGAACGTCGTACGGCCGCCGGTGGTCCGCTCGCTCCTCAACTCCCCGTTGGACACGGCCGTAAGGCCTTGCGGCACGCTGACCCGGATGTCGTACGACGCCTTGTCGCAGGGGTGGTGATTGCCGGGGAACCAGGCCATGGAGCCGGTCGGTTCGCCCAGCGCGAGCGCCCCGTCGGCCGTCCTGAGCCAGCCCTCCTCCGAGCCGTCCGGGTCGCGGATCGTCTCCGGGCGGCCGGAGTAGCGCACGGTGACCTCGAAGGTCTCCCCCTTGCCGAGTCGGTCCTCGGGACGGACGGTCAGCTCCTGCCCGTCGCGGTCGAAGGTCGCCGCACTGCCCTCGACGGTGACCTTCTCGACCGTCATCCCCTTCAGGTCGAGATGGAAGGCGGAGAGGGCTTCCGTGGCACGGGCGGTGACGCGGGCGGTGCCGGACAGGCGGTGGCCGGTGGGGTCGTAGGCGAGGTCGAGGTCATAGTGCCGGACGTCGTAGCCGCCGTTGCCCGCCTTCGGGAAGTACGGGTCACCGAGCCCCGGGGCGCCGACGTCGTGCGACCCGCCCCCGTCGCCCGCCTCGCACCCGGCGAGGGCGAGCGGCAGGGCGAGGCCCCAGACGGCGGCCACGGCGACGGCCCTGACAAGGCGCGCGGATCGGGACATGTGAACGATCTTAGGCGCGAACGGATCAGGACATGTCAGAGATCCGGGCAAGGCACAGGAATCCACGAGCCGCACGGATCAGGGCATGTCAGAGATACGGGCAGGGCACGGGAATCCACGAGCCGCGCGGATCAGGAGCCGCGAGGGCCGGGGCAATGTCCGGGATCTCGGCGGGCGCCCGCCCCCGCGGGGCCGTGACACCATCACGTACGTGCTCGACATCGGCTACGCCCTCTCCAACCGCTTTCCCGACCCCCCGCAGACCGACTACCGCCGCGCGGACGTCCACGCGCTGCGGCACGACCTGTTCTGCGGGGACGTCTACCTGGCCGACACCAAGGCCGACCGCGAGCTGTCCACAGCCTGGGGATGGGTGCCGGTGCTCGACTTCGCGTGGGCGCTGTGCGACATCGTCGAGCAGCTCGACCAGGACCCGAAGGGCTCCCGCGCCTCCCGCCCCCAGCACGCGGAACTGGACTTCACCGAGTCCAGCGACCGCATGCTCTTCGAGCGCCGCTTCGGCTGGGTCGACATCGAGGCCGACTGGATGCCGGCCGAGGAACCCCCGCTGAACTTCTCCCACACCGAGCTGCGCCGCGAGGCCCGCGACTTCCTGCACGACCTGATCGCCGACCTGGTCGACCTGCACGACGACCTGGGCGAGAACCCGGCGATCTGGACCCTCCAGGCACGCTTCCCCCGACTGGCCTGAGCGGCACCCCACCCATAGCGAGGCTCGCCGACCTCCTGGCCCCCCTCGGGCCGCCCCGCGTCGGCCGCGCCGAACCACGCCGAGCCGAGCACCATCAGAACCTCCGCCGGCATCCCCTGTGAGCCAGAGTTCCCCGGCCGGGCAGCTGCACCCCCGCCGGCCACGGCACCCCCTCAGTCCTCCACTCTGATCCCCAGCTCAGCGGCCAGGATCGGTGCCAGATCCAGTAGCTGACCCGTGTTGATCACCGCGCCGGACAGGCGGTCCAGGCCTCCCGCGATGCCCAGTTCCGTCGCGCCGCGCAGGTCCGCGTCCGTGAGCGTCGCCGCGGTGAAGTCGGCCGACTTCAGGGCACAGTCCACGAACTCCACGCGCTCCAGGCGGGCGCCCCCGAAGTCCGGCTCGACCAGCACACATCCCTGGAAGACGACGTCCCTCAGCCGGGCCTGACGCAGATTCAGGTAGTCGATCTTGCCGCCACGGATCAGGACCCGCTCCAGGACCGCCCCGTGCAACTGCGTCCCACCCAGGCGGGCGTCGATCAGCTCGACGTCACGCAGGGTCGACTCGGCCAGGTTCGTGCCGACCCCGCGGATGCCGGTGAGCACGGAGTCGAGCAGGCGGGCGTGGTGCAGCCGCGTCCCGTCCAGCACGCAGGCCGACAGCGCGCAGTCCATGAAACGGGCGCCCCCACCGTCCTGTCCGGACAGGTCTCTCCCCCCGAACTCCAGCCCGTCATAGTCCCCGTCGGGCTCCAGCCCCCCACCGTCGTACGGCTCCAGCGGCGGCAGCCGCACCTCCGGCCGCCGCGCACCCTTCACCCGGCTGCCACCGCCCGCGGCCGTCCCGGCCCTGCTCCCGCCACCCGCACCCGTCCTCGCCATGCCCCCATGCTGCACCCCACCACTGACAATCCCGCTGACCAGCGCGAACGCCCGCCATGTCACAAATCCCGGCCCACCGGCGGTCCTATCCGGCAAAGGCACCGGACATCACCCGGCCCTCCCGGCCGTCTCACCACACACGGAGAGCCCATGCGCCACATCACCGTGATCGGCGGTGGCTTCGCCGGCCTCACCGCCGCCATCGCCGCCACCGAGGCGGGTGCCAAGGTCACCCTGCACGAGGCCCATCACACCCTCGGCGGGCGGGCCCGCACCGCCGACGGCCCCTACCGGACGAACGAGGGCCCGCACGCCCTCTACAACGGCGGCCCGCACTGGACCTGGCTCCGGCAGCGCGACCTCATCGGAGCGCTCGCCCCGCTCCCGCCGCTGGAGGCCGCCCGGCTGCGGCTGCACCACCGGGGCGCCCTGCGCCGCACCCCGCCGCTCGCCATGCTCAAACTGCTGCGCGCCGGTGTCCGCCGCCCCGCGCCCATCGACGTCGACTTCCTGACCTGGGCGACCGAGCTGGCCGGCGAGGAGGGCGCCCGCGCCGCCGCGCACTACTGCGCCGTCGCCCTCTTCCACCACGACCCCGGCGCACTGTCCGCCGCGTTCGTGCAGGAACGCCTGCGCCGCGCCACCAAGCTGCCGCCCGAGGCGCACTACCCGCGCGGCGGCTGGGGTGCGCTCATCGACCGGATGGCCGGCCGAGCGTGGAACCTCGGGGTGCGGATGGAGACCCTCTCCCGTGTCGACACCCTCCCCACCGACACGCCGGTCATCGTCGCGACCTCCCTCGACGCCGCCCGCCACCTGCTCCGGGACGACTCCCTGACCTGGCCGAGCGGCCGTACCGCCCTGATCGACCTCGCCGTACGCAGCGTCCCCCGCTCTCGGCTCCGCTCGATCGGGGGGACCTCCGCCGGGGACGCCTTCGCCGTCTCCGACCTGGACGCGCCCGGCTGGATCGAGCGCTTCTCCGCGCAGGACCACACCCTCGCCCCGGCCGGTGAACAGCTGATCCAGGGGCAGATCCCGATCGGCCCCGGCGAGACCAGGGCGGTGGGCATCGCCCGTGCCGAGCACCTTCTCGACCTGGGGTTTCCGGGCTGGCGCGAGCGGGTGACCTGGCGCAGGGAGGCGGTCGCGGCGGGCCGTACGGGCGCGGTGGACCTGCCGGGCACCAGCTGGCGGGACCGCCCGGCCGTCGAGCGCGGCGACGGCGTCTTTCTGGTGGGCGACCAGGTGGCCTCGCCGGGCGTGCTGTCGGAGGTGTCCTTCACCAGCGCCCTGACGGCCGTCTCCCTCGCCCTCGGCCGGAACACCCTTGACCTCAAGCACGCTTGAGGTCGCAGAGTGGCCGGACGGACAGCACCACGCGACGACACCACGCACACCGCACACGCCGCACACGCCACACACGCGAGCGATCCTGGGGGACCCCATGCACGCCGTACGCCTGCACGCCTTCGGCCCGGCCGAGAACCTCACCTGGGAGGAGGTCGAGGACCCCCGCCCGGAGCCGGGCCAGGTCCGTATCGCCGTCCAGGCTGCCGGTGTGCACCTGCTGGACACCGCCCTGCGCGAGGGTCATCAGGGCCCGCAGCAGCAGCCGACGGCGCTGCCGACCGTCCCCGGCCGTGAGGTCGCCGGGGTCGTCGAGTCCCTCGGCGAGGGCGTGGACGGCGTATGGCTCGGCAGGCGCGTCGTCGCCCACCTCGGTTTCGCCCCCGGCGGCTACGCCGAACTCGCCGTCACCGACGTCGACCGCGTCCACGAGATCCCGCAGAACCTGGACGCCGCCCAGGCGGTCGCGATGATCGGCACGGGCCGCACGGCGCTGGGGATCCTTCAGTTCGCCGAGCCGGGCCCCGACACGGTGGCCGTCGTCCCGGCCGCCGCGGGCGGTATCGGCACCCTGCTCGTGCAGTACGCGAAGAACGCGGGCGCCACGGTCGTCGGTCTCGCGGGCGGCCCCGAGAAGACGGCCCTCGTCCGGGAGAACGGCGCCGACCTCGCCGTCGACTACAGGGACCCCGCCTGGCCGGACAAGGTCCGCGCCTTCCTGGGCGGCCGGCCCGCCACCGTTGTGTTCGACGGCGTCGGCGGCGAGGTCGCCCGCGAGGCGGTGGCACTGCTCGGCCCCGGCGGCACGCACCTCGTCTTCGGCTGGTCGGCGGAGGGCATCAAGGACGGCGAGGGCTACTTCGTGGAAGGCGTCTCACAGTCGGTCCTCGGCCCGGTGATGCTGGAGAAGGCGGGCGGCCTGCGCCCCCTGGAACTGCGCGCCCTCACCGAGGCCGCCACCGGCCGCCTCACCCCGTCCGTCCACCGCTTCCCCCTGCGCGAGGCGGCCACCGCCCACCAAGCCCTGGAAACCCGCCGCACGACAGGCAAGGTCGTCCTGGAGCCCTGACCCGACCGACCGACCGGAAGAATCCGCCAGGAAGAAACCGACAGGAAGAAGCCGGCAGCAGCAGAAGAACCCACGGAGAAGAACCCACGGGAGAAGAAGAGCCCCCTGTCGGATTCGAACCGACGACCTTCGCTTTACAAGAGCGGTGCTCTACCACTGAGCTAAGGAGGCGTGCGCGCTCGCGTCCGCGAACGCGCCCGAGCAGTGTACCCAGGTCGCCGGGGGCCCCTGCCGAAAATTTCCGCGAAGTTCACATGCCTTGGGGTACTGACAGATCAGGCGAACGCCAGGTACCGTCCAGATCCGGTTCACTTATGTGGACTACACCTTCCCGGGCCCTGTCCGGGACGGCTCACCACCTTCCTACAACGGATCGTCCGGCACGTTCCTGCCGGTAGAAGGGGGCCCATCACCATGGCCACTGTCACGTTCGACAAGGCGACCCGGATCTACCCGGGTTCCACCAAGCCCGCCGTCGACGCACTCGAGATCGACATCGAGGACGGCGAGTTCCTCGTCCTGGTCGGACCGTCGGGCTGCGGCAAGTCCACCTCGCTCCGCATGCTCGCGGGGCTCGAGGACGTGAACGGCGGCGCCATCCGCATCGGCGACCGCGACGTCACGCACCTGCCGCCTAAGGACCGGGACATCGCCATGGTGTTCCAGAACTACGCGCTCTACCCGCACATGACCGTCGCCGACAACATGGGCTTCGCGCTCAAGATCGCCGGCGTCAACAAGGCGGAGATCCGGCAGAAGGTCGAGGAGGCCGCGAAGATCCTCGACCTCACCGACTACCTGGACCGCAAGCCGAAGGCCCTGTCCGGCGGTCAGCGCCAGCGTGTCGCCATGGGCCGCGCCATCGTGCGTGAGCCCCAGGTCTTCCTCATGGACGAGCCGCTGTCCAACCTGGACGCCAAGCTCCGCGTGTCGACGCGTACGCAGATCGCCTCGCTGCAGCGCCGCCTCGGCATCACCACCGTGTACGTCACCCACGACCAGGTCGAGGCCCTGACCATGGGCGACCGGGTGGCGGTCCTCAAGGACGGTCTGCTCCAGCAGGTCGACACCCCGCGCAACATGTACGACCGTCCGGCGAACCTGTTCGTGGCCGGCTTCATCGGTTCCCCGGCGATGAACCTCGTCGAGGTCCCGATCGCCGACGGCGGCGTGAAGTTCGGCAAGTCGGTCGTGCCGGTCCAGCGTGACGCGCTCTCCGCCGCCACCGACAAGACGGTCACCGTCGGCGTCCGCCCCGAGCACTTCGACGTGGCCGGCCCCGACACCGAGCAGGGTCTCGCGGTCGTCGTGAACGTGGTCGAGGAGCTGGGCTCCGACGCCTTCGTCTACGGCACCGCCACGGTCGGCTCCGAGACGAAGGACCTCGTCGTCCGCGTCGGCGGCCGCAACGTCCCCGAGAAGGGCAGCACGCTGCACGTCGTGCCGCGCGCGGGCGAGACCCACGTGTTCTCGACGTCCTCGGGCGCGCGCCTCTCCGACTGACCCGAGCAACGTGAGAAGGGCCCCGCGGCGGCTGCCGCGGGGCCCTTCTCGCATCCACCCTCCGGAAGGCCGAAAAACCCCGGCACAACGGGCCTTTCGAGCGCGAACGTCAACCCACTACCCAAAAAGACGCACTCCTTCATCCCCCGACCGGGTGACTAAATGTCGCCAAATCATTACCCCGCGCTACCCTCACACGCGTGAAGCACTCCGTGAAGCACTCCGCCACCCAACCGTCGCGACGCGGCCAGGGCCCCGCCCGACGGATCGGCCGCTCGCTCGCCCTCGTCCTGCCCGTCGTCATGGTGCTCTCGGGGACCCTCGCGGTCACCCGGGTCAACTGGTCGGGGAACCCCTCGGATTCGGTGCTCACCGCCTCCGACATCTCCACCGCCCACCGCACCTCGCACGGCGCCTCCAAGGCCCCGCAGGACGTCCTGCGCGACCAGCTGCTGACCGAACTCCAGGAGAAGGACCCGGGGACCGCCCTGACCCATCTCCAGGCCGCGGTGAACGGCAGGCCGTCCCTGGCGAAGCACTGCACCTCCATCGCCCGCTCCCTGGGCCGGGCCGCCGTCCGCATCTACGGCCCCTCACGCGCCCAGTCGTACGCCCGCCCGGTCTGCGACACCTCCTTCGCCTCGGGCGTCCTGGCGGCGCACCACTAGGGCGTTGGAGGCCCCCAGGGGACCCTCTCGACGGGAACGGGGCGCCGCGTACAGTTCGGGCATGACCGATCCGCGCGCCGCGTCCCGACCCACGCAAGCCGTCATCCTGGCCGGCGGCCAGGGGTCCCGGCTGCGTCCCTACACCGACGACCGGCCCAAGCCGATGGTCGAGATCCCCGGGACGGGGACGCCGATCATCGGCCACCAGCTGGGCTGGCTCGCCGAGGAGGGCGTGACCGACGTCGTGGTCTCCTGCGGCCACCTCGCCGACGTCCTGGAGAACTGGCTCGCCTCCGCCGACCTGCCCCTGAAGGTCACCACGGTCGTCGAGACCGAGCCCCTCGGCCGCGGCGGCGGCCTGAAGTACGCGGCCGCCCGCCTCCCGCACCCGGAGCGGCCCTGGTACGCCACCAACGGCGACATCTGGACCCGCTTCTCGCTGCGCGACATGGCGGACTTCCACACCGAGCGCGACGCCGTCGCCACCCTCGCGCTGGCCCGGCCGCGCATCCCGTGGGGCGCCGTGCAGACGGACGGCTTCGGCCACATCACCGACTTCATCGAGGCCCCGCCCACGACGTACGAGATCAACGCCGGCGTCTACGTCTTCTCCCCCGAGTTCGCCGGGCTGCTGCCCGAGCGCGGGGACCACGAGCGGACCACGTTCCCGCATCTCGCCCGTGAGCGGCGGCTGGCCGGGTTCCCGATCCCGCAGGGCGCGTACTGGCGCGCCATCGACACCGCGAAGGACCTCACGGAGGCGGCCAGGGAGCTGGCGGCACTGGGCCGCTGACGGCCCGACAGACTTCCACCCGGGCTTCTCCGCGGACTCCTGCACGGACTTCCTATGACGACGACGGCCCCGCTCGCTTCTCGCGCGAGCGGGGCCGTCGTCGTGGGGGCGGGGGCTAGCCCAGCAGGCCGCCGACCAGTCCCGGGCGTTCCGCCGACGGGGAGCCGCCGTCCGGGCCGCCGGTGGAGCCGGAGCCGCTGGTGCCGCCGGAGGTGGGTCCCGAGGTGGTGCTGGGGGCCTCCTCGACCGGGCTGGACTGCTCCGGCGGGGCCTCGCCGCCGGAGCCCTGGGTCTGGCTGGGGCCGCTCGTGGCGGTCTCGGTGTCCCGTGTGGCGTCCGGAGCCGAGTCCTCGTCCTGGGTCGGGGCCTCGGACGTGCTGCCCTGGGTCGGCGAGGTGGACGCGGACGGCGTCCGGCTCGGCCGGCGCCCGTCGGACTCCTCGGGGAGCGGCGAGCCGGGCAGTTCGTTGCGCGGGGCCTCGCCCGGACCGGGGACGACGACGCGATCGGAGTCGCGGACGGCACTGCCGAGGAGCGACCCGATGAGCAGGGTGAGCCCGACGACGATCGCCGTGACGAGGGCGCCGCGGCGCAGCACGTAGCGGCGCAGTTCCCACAGGTCGGACCGAGGACCGAGGCGCCTCCAGGCACCGGCCGCGAGGCGGCCGTCGACGGAGTAGACGGGGGCGCCGGCGATGATCAGCGGCGACCAGGCGGCGAGGTAGATGATGTCGGGCGTCTCGTAGACCGGGACGGTCTTCCAGCTGACGGTGAGGATGAGCGCGGCGGAGAGCATGGCGCCGATGCCGGCGGCGATCCGCTGCCAGCAGCCCAGGACGGTGAGGACGCCCACGACGACCTGGAGGAAGGCGATGACGAGGCCTGAACCGATGGGGTGGTGCAGGGCGAACTGGCGCAGCGGCTCGGCGACTTCCCACGGGTGCAGGGTGTTGAGCCAGGTCACCATGGAGCCGCGCTTGCCGCCGTCGAAGTAGACCGGGTCGCACAGCTTGCCCATGCCGGCGTAGATGGAGATGAAGCCGAGGAGGATCCGCAGCGGCAGCAGGACGACGCCGAGGTTCATCCGGCGGCCGGGGAAGTAGGCGTGCCGGGCCGGGTCGCCGCTGTGCCGTCTGCCGTACGAGCCGGCGTCCGCCGCGGCGGCGGCCTCGGCGAACTCCTCGAACCTGTTGTCGTCGTGGTCCGGGCGGCCGTAACCGGGCTCGTCGTAACCGGGCCCGTCATAGCCGGGTTCGTCGTAGGCGCTGCCGGCGGTGCGCATCTGCGGCAGGATCCGCTGCTCGCCGTCGCCGTGGGTGCGCTGGGCGCCGACGAGCGGGGTTTCCATGGTCTGCGCGGTGAGGTCGCCGTCATAGCCGGCGTCGATCCCGACGCGGGGGATGACCTGGGTGGCTCCGGCGTCGGCGGCGGGCGGTTCGCCGTGGCCGACGCTGCCTGCCCGCACGGCCTGGAGCAGCCGGTGGGCCCCGGTGTCGTCCGGTGCGGACCGGCCGCTCCACACGACCGGGCGACGACGGGCGGCCCCGGCGACGGGGATGCGCGCGGTGTCCTCGGCTGCGCTCGCGTGCCGCGCGACCCGCGGGGATTGACTGCGCCGTGCCGACGCCCCCAGCTGCACGCGGAAGCTCGCGTGATTGACGATGATCTGCGCCGGGTCGCTCGGCACCTTCACCATGCTCAGCGCGGGAGCGTCGTCGAAGCCCGACGAGAGGTCCCCCGTGGGTGTGCGGGGTGTTCTGGTGTCCACACTCATCTAACCGAGTGATGTGTGTTTAGGACACTGCCTTGACCCGCCTGATCTGTCCGGACAGCGTCAAGGTTGTCCGACGCGCCGGAATTACCCCGCACGGGTGAGCTGACGGACGGGCGTTCGATCGCCCGTCCGTCAGCTGCGAACCGACTCAGGCCCGGTGTCGAGCCGCCTCGTACAGGACGATGCCCGCCGCCACACCGGCGTTGAGCGACTCCGCGCCGCCCGGCATGGAGATCCGTACCCGGTGGTCGCAGGTCTCGCCGACCAGGCGGGACAGGCCCTTGCCCTCGCTGCCCACGACGATGACGACCGGGCCGCTCAGGGCCGCCAGGTCACCGACCTCGGCCTCGCCGTCGGCGGCCAGACCGACGATCGTCATACCGGCCTTCTTGTACGCCTCCAGGGCGCGCGTGAGGTTGGTGGCGCGGGCCACCGGCGTACGGGCGGCCGCACCGGCGGACGTCTTCCAGGCACCGGCGGTCATGCCGGCCGCGCGACGCTCCGGGACGACGACGCCATGGCCGCCGAACGCGGAGACCGAGCGGACGACCGCGCCGAGGTTGCGCGGGTCGGTCACGCCGTCGAGGGCGACGATCAGCGGGTCCTGGCCGGCGTCGTAGGCGGCGTTCGCCAGGTCCTCGGGGTGCGCGTACTCGTACGGCGGGACCTGGAGGACCAGGCCCTGGTGGTTGAGGCCGTTCGTCATGCGGTCGAGCTCGGGGCGCGGGGCCTCCATGAGGTTGATGCCGCCGCGCTCGGCCGCGAGCTGGAGCGCCTCGCGCACCCGCTCGTCGTTGTCGATGAACTGCTGGACGTACAGGGTGGAGGCGGGCACGCCGCCGCGCAGCGCCTCGACGACCGGGTTGCGGCCGACGACCAGCTCGGACGGCGACCGGCCGGCCCGGCCGCGCGGCGCAGGACGGCGCGCGGTCTGCTTGGCCTTCGAGGTGGCGAGGCGGTTCTTCTTGTGCCCCTTGCGCATCTCGGCGGGCGGGGTCGGACCCTTGCCCTCCAGGCCCCGGCGCCGCTGGCCGCCACTGCCGACCTGCGCGCCCTTCTTGCCGGACATGCGGCGGTTGTTGGCTGCCATGACCTACCCGTCTGTCGTGAAGCGTGCGTACGTACGTAATGCAGTGTGCCGCCCGGACACCCGGGCGGCACAATCGATCAAGAATGCATCAAGGATCGATCAAGAGGGCGCTCAACGCTGGCCGAGCGTCCAGCGCGGGCCCTGGGGCCCGTCCTCGATGGTCAGGCCCGACTGGTTGAGCTGGTCGCGAATGGCGTCCGCGGTGGCCCAGTCCTTGCGGCCGCGCGCCGCCTCCCGCTGGTCGAGGACCATGCGGACGAGGGTGTCGACGACGCCGTGCAGGTCCTCGCCCCGATCGCTCTCCCCGGCCCAGTGCGGGTCGAGGGGGTCCAGGCCGAGGACGCCGAGCATGGCGCGCACCTCGGCGAGGCGGGCCACAGCGGCGTCCTTGTCGTCGGCGGCGAGGGCGGAGTTGCCCTGCCGGACGGTGGTGTGCACGATGGCCAGCGCCTGCGGGACGCCCAGGTCGTCGTCCATCGCCTCGGCGAAGGCGGGCGGCACCTCGGCGGCCGGCTCGACGGCTCCCCCGGCCAGCTCGACGACGCGCTGCACGAAGCCCTCGATCCGCGCGAACGCGGACTCGGCCTCGCGCAGGGCCTCCTCGCTGTACTCGATCATCGAGCGGTAGTGCGGGGTGCCCAGGTAGTAGCGCAGCACGATCGGGCGCCACTGCTTGACCATCTCGGAGACCAGGACGCTGTTCCCGAGCGACTTGGACATCTTCTCGCCGCTCATGGTGACCCAGGCGTTGTGCACCCAGTACCGCGCGAACTCGTCGCCGTAGGCCTTGGCCTGGGCGATCTCGTTCTCATGGTGGGGGAAGATCAGGTCCAGGCCGCCGCCGTGGATGTCGAAGGCGGAGCCCAGGTACTTGTGGGCCATCGCCGAGCACTCCAGGTGCCAGCCGGGACGGCCGCGGCCCCACGGCGTCTCCCAGTCGGGCTCACCCGGCTTGCCGGCCTTCCACATCGCGAAGTCGCGCGGGTCGCGCTTGCCGGTGATGCCCTCCTCGGTGGGCTGGCGCAGGTCGTCGATGTCCTGGTTGGACAGCGCCAGATAGCCGGGGAAGGAACGCACGTCGAAGTAGACGCTGCCGTCGGCCTCGTAGGCGTGGCCGCGTTCGATGAGCCCGCGCATCATCTCGATCATCTCCGGGACATGCCCGGTGGCCCGCGGCTCGTACGTCGGCGGGAGGCAGCCGAGGGCGCGATAGCCGTCCTCGAAGGCCCGCTCGTTCTCGTACCCGATGGACCACCAGGGCCGGTCCTGGTCATGCGACTTGGCGATGATCTTGTCGTCGATGTCGGTGACGTTGCGGATGAACGTGACGTCGTAGCCGCGGTGGGCGAACCAGCGGCGCATGATGTCGAAGTTCAGGCCGGAGCGGATGTGCCCGATGTGCGGGGCCGCCTGCACGGTGGCACCACACAGGTAGATCGAGACACAACCCGGTGTGAGCGGGGCGAAGTCACGAATCTGCCGGGCGCTGGTGTCGTACAGGCGAATAGTCACCACTCCAGGGTAGTGGGCGTGGGCGAGTGCCCGACACCTTTCACGGGTACGGGCATGCGGTGTGCCGGGGACCGGTGGGGACACACGGCTTCCCGCCACCGGGACCGGACTCCGACGCCGGGCAACGGCCCCGGCGCGACCGCTGGTTCGCTCCGCCATGACCACGTCCTCAGCCCTGGCGCACCACGAGCGCCGTCGCCACCGCCATCAGGCCCTCGTCCCGGCCGGGGAAACCCAGCCCGTCCGTCGTGGCGCCCGACACCGACACCGGGGCTCCCGCCGCCTCGGAGAGGATCTTCTGCGCCTCGTCGCGGCGCTTGCCGATCTTGGGGCGGGGGCCGACGACCTGCACGGCGATGTTGCCGATGACGAAGCCGGCCGCGCGGACGATCCGGGCCGCCTCCGTCAGCAGCGTCACGCCCGAGGCGCCGGACCACTCGGGGCGGCCGGTGCCGAAGTGCCGGCCGAGGTCACCGAGCCCGGCGGCGGAGAACAGCGCGTTGCACGCGGCGTGCGCGACGACGTCCGCGTCGGAGTGTCCGGCCAGGCCCGGCCCCTCGCCCTCCCACTTCAGACCCGCGCACCACAGCTCGCGGCCCTCCTCGAAGGCGTGGATGTCGGTGCCGATCCCGACCCGGGGCAGCACGGGCGGCACCGGGGTGGCCTCAGTAGCCATCGATGAGCCTCCTGCGGGCGAGGACGGCCTCCGCGAGGACGAGGTCCAGCGGGCGGGTGACCTTGAAGGCCTCCTCGTGACCGGGGACGACCACGACGGTCAGGCCGAGCCGCTCGACCATGCCGGCGTCGTCGGTCACCTCGTCGGTGACCGTCTCGTGGGCGCGCAGCAGGGTGGCCCGGTCGAAGCCCTGCGGCGTCTGCACGGCCCGCAGCCGCGACCGCTCGGGCGTGGCGACGACCGGTTCGGGCCCGCCGGGGACCGCGGCCGGTTCGACCTCCTTGACGGTGTCGGCGAGCGGCAGCCCCGGTACGACGGCCGGGGCGCCCTCGCGCACGGCCTCGATCACGGCGTCGACGGTGTCCACGGGGACGAGCGGCCGGGCTGCGTCGTGCACGAGCACGATGTCGTGGCCGGGCGGCAGCGCGTCGAGGCCGAGCTTCACCGACTCCTGGCGGGTCTCGCCGCCGGGGACGACGACGAAGTCGGTGCGGTCGGGCAGCGCGTGCGCGTCGAGCAGCGACTTCACCTCGGCCGCGCCGTCCGGCGGGGCCACGACGACCACGAGGGAGACGGAACGGGAGGCGGCGAGGGCGCGCACCGCGTGGATCAGCATGGGTGTCCCGCCCAGCGTGCGGAGCGCCTTGGGGGCGCCCGGACCGAGGCGTACGCCCCGGCCGGCGGCCGGGATCACCGCGGCCGTGCGGACGGGGGCGGGGGCGGGAAGCGAATCGTCAGACATCGGTTCCTGTCAGGTTTGTGTGCTCGGCCTACGTGGGTACGGAGACAGCGTGCCTGGCTCGACGCCTTGACCGGACCCTTCCGTGACCCCGGTCGAGGCGACAAGCGGTCCGGCACGCGAGGACTTCGGCGGCTGCTTCCGCTTCGGGGGCTGCCGCGGTGAACACGCACCGGCTTGCGTATAGGTATACGCGGCACAGGTGTGCGCGCGGCATACGCGTCGGCGTTCGGCGTCTGGGCATGAATATGCCGCAGCGCCCGGCGACGGGGATACGTCATCGGGCACTGCGGCATGTTCACTGCACTGAGCGAGCTGAGCTGAGGCCGGAAGGTCTCGGCGTCAGGACGCGAGGACCTCGTCGAGGAGCGCCTCGGCCTTGTCCTCGTTCGTGTTCTCCGCGAGCGCGAGCTCACTCACCAGAATCTGGCGGGCCTTGGCGAGCATGCGCTTCTCACCGGCGGAGAGTCCGCGCTCACGCTCACGACGCCACAGGTCACGCACGACTTCCGCGACCTTGATGACATCGCCGGAGGCGAGCTTCTCCAGATTTGCCTTGTAACGACGCGACCAGTTCGTGGGCTCCTCGGCATACGGCGCGCGCAGCACCTCGAAGACCCGGTCCAGCCCGTCCTGACCGACCACATCACGCACGCCCACGAACTCCGCATTGTCCGCTGGCACACGTACCGTCAGGTCACCCTGGGCGACCTTCAGCACCAAGTAGGTCTTGTCCACGCCTTTGATCTGGCGAGTTTCGATGGCCTCGATCAGCGCGGCCCCGTGATGGGGATAGACCACGGTGTCGCCAACCTTGAACGTCATGTGACAGGTACCCCTTCCGTGGCTATCCAGAGTAACACGGAAACTTCGGGTTCTGAATGGCGTTTTCGCAGGTCAGGGCATATCTCAGGGCTTGACAACAGCAACAGGAACGTGCTGCGGCCGGGCGGCGGAACGAGGTATTCGCAGGTCGGAGCGGCTCTCCGCGGGGGGCGAAACACGTACGTCACGTACGCCCGAAGGCCCCTTCGAGCGTCCGAACATCCCCAAATGTCCGCTTCCGGATGTGCGACTTCCGCTACTCCGTTCGGTGTCCGGAGTCGGATCCTGGCCGTTTCCGGAATTGATCACACAGGCGGCCGAACAGGCGGTGATCAATTCCCGCGACGGCCACGCATTCCTTCACGGAAAATCCGTGAGGCCCGTGAGCGGCGCTTATGTGAATGCACGACTACGTGCCGGCGATCGGCGTCCCGGTCACCGGCGCAAGCCAATGTGACTCACGGGTCACTTGTGACCGCGCCGAGAGACCGACGGGGGTCCGGCGGGAGGC
>NZ_JARGEF010000165.1:0-19097 GCF_033794725.1 Streptomyces sp. ID05-39B
GCTCCGCCCCGTGCATCCGCGTCTCTCCCCCGTCGCCCCGGCCCCTCAGCGTCGCGGTTCCCAGCGGAACCACCGCTGTACAGCAAACACCGCGAGCACGGTCCAGGCCAGCGCGGTCGCCAGCGCACCGAGGGCCTCGTACGCCGAGAGGTCGCCGCTCCAGCCGCCGCGGACGAGGGTGATCACCGGGCTCAGCGGCAACAGTTCGAAGCCGGAGGCGACCCGGTCGGGCAGCAGCTCCAGCGGGACGGCCACCCCGGAGGCGACCATCGACACCAGCACGAACGGCATGGTCGTCACCTGAGCGCTCTCCACGGTCCGCGTCACGCTCGCGGTGACCGCTCCCAGCGCCGAGCACATCACGAGGCCCAGCAGCACTCCGAGGACGGCGAGATGGGGCGCCTCGGGGGCGGGCACGTCGAGGAAGGCCGTACAGCCCACCGCCAGCACCACGCACTGCACCAGCCCCATGGCGAACACCGGCAGCGCGGAACCGGCGACGACCTCCGCGTCCCGCAGTTCGCCGGTGCGCAGCCGCTTCAGCACGAGTTCCTCGCGCCGTGCGGTGTAGATGCCGGTGAGCGCCGAGTACACGCCGAACAGCAGCGAGAACCCGATGGCCGCGGGCAGCAGCACCAGCCCGACGCTGAGCCCGGAGTCCTCGACGTTCATGTCGTCCACCACCGGCCGCAGGCTGAACGGCAGCCCGAGGGGCACCAGGACGGCCGCGATGATGGTGGCCTTGCTGCGCCCGAGCAGGGTGAGTTCGGCGCGGGCGAGGGCGGCCATCCGGCTCACCGGAGTGGTCACCGGCCCCCTGACAGAGCCGCGCGAGGACTGGGTGACCGTACCGCCGCTCATGCCGCGACCTCCTCGTTCTTCGCGGAGGCCTCCCGGGCGATGCCGAGGAACGCCTCCTCCAGCGAGGCCGACCGCAGGTCGAGCCCCTGTAGTTCCACTCCGGCCCGCTCGGCCCACACCAGCAGCCCGGTGGCCGCCCGCTGCAACTCCCGGGTCCGCAGCCGCACGAGACCTCCGTCGATCTCGTGGTCGCACACGCCGAGCGCGTCCAGCGGCGGCAGATCGCCGACGAAGTACCCGTCTGGCAGCCGGAAGGAGATCCGGGACGGCTGCTCGGCCGTCACCTCGGCGGGTGTCCCGGAGACCGCGATCCGCCCCTGGTGCAGGATGGCCAGCCGGTCGGCGAGCCCCTCCGCCTCCTCCAGGTAGTGCGTGGTCAGCAGCACGGTCGTCCCGGCGTCCCGCAGGGCGCGCACCAGGTCCCAGGTGTCGCGCCGGCCCTCGGCGTCCAGCCCGGTGGTCGGCTCGTCGAGGAACAGCACCTCCGGCTCCCCGAGCAGCGCGAGCGCCAGATCGAGCCGCCGCCGCTCACCCCCGGACAACTGCTTCACCCGTACGCCGGCCTTCCCGGCGAGCCCCACCAGCGTCAGCGCCTCCGCGACCGGCCGGGCCCGGCTGACGCAGCCCGCCCACATCCGCGCGGTCTCGGCGACGCTCAGCTCGGACGGAAAGCCGCCCTCCTGGAGCATCACCCCCGTCCGCGGCCGTACGGCGGCCCGCTCGGTGTAGGGATCGTGGCCGAGGATCCGGACCCGCCCACCGTCGGGCCGCTCCAGTCCCTCGAGCAACTCGACCGTGGAGGTCTTGCCGGCGCCGTTGGTACCGAGCAGTGCGAAGACCTCCCCACGGCCGACGTGGAAGGAGATCCCCCGGACCGCCTCGAACCCGCCCCCGTACACACGCCGGAGGTCGGTGACCTCGATCACGTGTTCATTCGTGCCCCTGGCTTCCATGACTCAAGTTTCCCTTCGGCAGGCCGCCGACGGCAGTGCCTGTTGTCAGCCGTTCCACATGACAAATGTCAGAAGGGAGGGAGAGAGGACGGGCGGGGAAGCGGGAAAGGGGAGACACGCCAAAGGCCCCGGTCGATGACCGGGGCCTTTGAACTGGAGCGGACGACGAGGCTCGAACTCGCGACCTCAACCTTGGCAAGGTTGCGCTCTACCAACTGAGCTACGTCCGCATTGCATCCGACGGGCTTTCACCGATCGGCGCGGGCACCAGCCTACCTGATCCACATGTGTGATCGGGACGGCGATGCAGAGCGGGTGACAGGAATTGCACACTGCGCCTTCCCCCTGGAAGGGGGATGTTCTACTACTGAACTACACCCGCACGACCTGTGTGAGCTGGGCTTTTCGGCCCCGCCCCGCTGGCGTGCTCCAGACATTAGCCGACCATGTGGGGGGTAGCGCAAGTCGGTTGCCCCCGGGGCCCGCTGACGGGCCCCGGGGGCGGTGCGCGGAGGCCGCTGACGAGCCGGCGCTCACGACCCCGGCCCACACTCGCGCACTACGCCCTCACGCGCGCACCGCGCTCACTGAGCCTCGGCGAACGCCTCGTACACCTTCTTGGGGATGCGCCCGCGCGCCGGCACGTCCAGCTTGTTGGCCTGGGCCCAGGCGCGGACCGCCGCCGGGTCGGGGGCGACCTCAGTCTGCCTGTACGCCTTGCCGGACCTGGACCGCTTGCGGCCGGCGTCCACGTAGGGCGCGAGGGCCTTACGCAGTTTCCTGGCATTGGCTTCATTCAGGTCGATCTCGTACGACCTGCCGTCGAGTCCGAAGGCGATCGTTTCCGCCGCTTCCGAGCCGTCGATGTCGTCAAAGAGAGTGACCACGACCTTCTGCGCCACGAATATCGGTCCCTTCGTGCGACAGCTCTGCGATGACGTGCCAAGACGCCACGGAGATGTCGACTGTCCGCTAGTTATGGGGCAAAGTATCGGCTAATGCCATTTCATTTGTACAGTGCCCGGCAATCGAATGTGAAGCCCGACTAAATCTCTCAGCGTGTCTCAGGAATCATGAGGGAGCGTGAGCGACTTCGATTGAGGGTGGGGGTGGGAGACGGGTGGGCGCAATAGGTAGCCGGGGCGCATCTCGGATCTTTCCCGGAACTTTTCGTGAACAGCCTGCTCCGTCACCTCATCCGGTACCCGATCGTGATCACGGTCACGTAGATTCCTCCAACTCTACCCGCGTAGAAATTTTGTGCGGGTAGTCTGAAGACACACGCAGGAACCTGCTCAGCACCACAACACCGGGAGTGCCAGTGGCACGCGTCGTAGTCGACGTCATGCTCAAGCCGGAGATCCTCGACCCCCAGGGCCAGGCGGTGCAGCGCGCACTGCCGCGGCTGGGTTTCGAAGGTATCTCCGACGTACGTCAGGGAAAGCGATTCGAACTGGAAGTTGACGGACCGGTCGACGAGGCCGCGCTCGCCCGCATCCACGATCTTGCGGAATCTTTCCTCGCCAACACCGTGATCGAGGACTTCACCGTCAAGGTGGAGGAAGTCGCGGAGGCCGCGAAGTGACCGCTCGTATTGGCGTCGTCACTTTCCCGGGCAGCCTGGACGACCGGGACACGCAGCGCGCGATCCGACTCGCGGGCGCCGAGCCCGTCGCTCTCTGGCACAAGGACAAGGACCTCCACCAGGTCGACGCCGTGGTGCTGTGCGGCGGTTTCTCCTACGGCGACTATCTGCGCGCCGGCGCCATCGCCCGTTTCTCGCCGGTGATGGAACCGCTCATCGAGCAGGCGAAGGCCGGACTGCCGGTCCTCGGCATCTGCAACGGCTTCCAGATCCTCACCGAGGCGCACCTCCTCCCGGGCGCGATGCTCGGCAACGACCACCTCCACTTCATCTGCCGCGACCAGAAGCTGCGGGTGGAGAACGCGGACACCGCCTGGACGACCGACTACACGGCCGGCCAGGAGATCCACATCCCGCTGAAGAACATGGACGGCCGGTACGTCGCCGACGAGTACACCCTCGACAAGCTCGAGGCCGAGGGCCGGGTCGCCTTCCGCTACCTGGGCCTCAACCCCAACGGTTCGCTCCGTGACATCGCCGGTATCAGCAACGAGGCCGGGAACGTCGTAGGCCTCATGCCGCACCCGGAGCACGCCGTCGAGCCGCTCATCGGCTCCGGCCGCACCGACGGCCTGCCCTTCTTCACCTCGATCCTCAAGAAGCTGGTCAACGCATGAGCCGGACGCCTCTGGACACGGTCGAGCACGCGACCGCTACCCCCGACGTCGAGCTGCCCTGGGCCGAACTCGGTCTGAAGAAGGACGAGTACGAGCGGGTGGTGGAGATCCTCGGCCGCCGCCCGACCGGCGCCGAACTCGCCATGTACTCGGTCATGTGGTCCGAGCACTGCTCGTACAAGTCCTCCAAGGTCCACCTCCGCCAGTTCGGCGAGAAGGCCCCCCAGTCGGACGCCATGCTCGTCGGCATCGGCGAGAACGCGGGCGTGGTGGACGTCGGCCAGGGGTACGCGGTGACCTTCAAGGTCGAGTCGCACAACCACCCGTCCTACGTCGAGCCCTACCAGGGCGCCGCGACCGGTGTCGGCGGCATCGTCCGCGACATCATCGCGATGGGCGCCCGCCCGGTGGCCGTGGTCGACCCGCTGCGCTTCGGCGCGGCCGACCACCCCGACACCAAGCGCGTGCTGCCCGGCGTCGTCGCCGGCATCGGCGGCTACGGCAACTGCCTCGGCCTGCCCAACATCGGCGGCGAGGTCGTCTTCGACGCCTGCTACCAGGGCAACCCGCTGGTCAACGCCGGCGCCATCGGCGTGATGCGGCACGAGGACATCCACCTCGCGAAGGCATCCGGCGCGGGCAACAAGGTCATCCTGTACGGCGCCCGCACCGGCGGCGACGGCATCGGCGGCGCCTCCATCCTGGCCTCGGAGACCTTCGACGACGCCAAGCCGTCGAAGCGTCCGGCCGTCCAGGTCGGCGACCCGTTCCAGGAGAAGCTCCTCATCGAGTGCACCCTGGAGGCGTTCGCCGAGAAGCTGGTCGTCGGCATCCAGGACCTCGGCGCGGCCGGCCTTTCCTGCGCGACGAGCGAGCTGGCCTCCAACGGCTCGGGCGGCATGCGCGTGACGCTGGACGACGTACCGCTGCGCGACTCCACGCTCTCGCCCGAGGAAATCCTCATGAGCGAGTCGCAGGAACGCATGTGCGCGGTCGTCGAGCCGGCGAAGGTCGACCGCTTCCTGGAGATCTGCGACAAGTGGGACGTCATCGCCACCGTCATCGGTGAGGTGACCGACGGCGACCGCCTGGAGATCTACTGGCACGGCGGCAAGATCGTCGACGTCGACCCGCGCACGGTCGCCCACGACGGCCCGGTCTACGAGCGCCCGTACGCCCGCCCGGACTGGCAGGACGCCCTCCAGGCCGACGACGCGAACAAGCTGCCCAGGCCGGGCACGGGCGAGGAGCTGAGGGACCAGGTCCTGAAGCTGGTGTCCTCTCCCAACCAGGCCTCCAAGAAGTGGATCACGTCCCAGTACGACCACTTCGTGCAGGGCAACACGGTGCTGGCCCAGCCCGAGGACTCGGGCATGATCCGCATCGACGAGGAGACCGGCCTCGGCGTCGCCATCGCGACCGACGGCAACGGCCGGTACACGAAGCTGGACCCGTACCACGGCGCCCAGCTCGCTCTGTCCGAGGCGTACCGCAATGTGGCCACGACCGGCGCCAAGCCCCTCGCCGTCTCCGACTGCCTGAACTTCGGCTCGCCCGAGGACCCGGCGGTCATGTGGCAGTTCGCGGAGGCCATCCGCGGTCTCGCCGACGCCTGCCAGCAGCTCGGCACCCCGGTGACCGGCGGCAATGTCTCCCTCTACAACCAGACGGGCGAGGCGGCCATCCACCCGACCCCGGTCGTCGCGGTCCTCGGCGTCATCGACGACGTGGCCCGGCGCACCCCGGTCGCCTTTGGCGAGGAGGGCCAGCTGCTGTACCTCCTCGGCGACACCCGTGAGGAGTTCGGCGGCTCGGCCTGGTCCCAGGTCATCCACGACCACCTCGGCGGGCTGCCCCCGAAGGTCGACCTGGAGCGTGAGCGCCTGCTGGCCGAGATCCTGATCTCCGCCTCCCGCGACGGCATGATCGACGCCGCGCACGACCTGTCCGACGGCGGTCTGATCCAGGCCGTGGTCGAGTCGGCGCTGCTCGGCGACAAGGGCGCCCGCCTGGTCGTCCCGGACGGCCTGGACGCGTTCACCTTCCTCTTCTCGGAGTCGGCGGGCCGCGCGGTCGTCGCCGTCCCGCGCTCGGAGGAACTCCGCTTCACCGACATGTGCGGTGCCCGTGGCCTGCCGGTCACCCGCATCGGTGTCGTCGACGGTGACACGGTCGACGTCCAGGGCGAGTTCGCCCTGCCGCTGACCGAACTGCGCACCGCGCACGAGGAGACGATCCCGGCCCTCCTCGCGTAACCGACGCAGCCGTACGCCCCCAGGGCCCCTGCGACGCCGAAGCCCCCGTCCGGAAGCGCCCAGCACGCTTGCGGACGGGGGCTGCCCGCTTTCCGGGCCGGGCCTGGCGCGAGGCCCCCGGCCCCTGACTCGGCGGCGGTCCCGTCTCGGCCGTCCCGCCGCGCGGTTCGATCCGGTCGTCGCACCCCGTCCAGCCGAGCAACTGGCGGATCCGGGCCGGACACACGCCGTGGAACGCGGTGGATCACCGGCCCGTGTCCGCCGATCAGTGTCCGACGGGCGGACGTGCCGGGGACCGGCCCGGGGCGTGCCGTGATCGAGGAACACCACCGCCGCGTCGGCACCGCGAGTTGCCATCGGCCCCGCCTCCCGTCGGCCGGCCGCCGAGGCGCCGCGAACCCGCCGAGCAGGCGTCGTCGCGTCGCACTCAGGGAACGGGGATCCGCGGCCCGCGCCCGCCGCCTAGGCTGCTTCGCATGCCACCGGCCAAGAAGCGCTCCCGCGCCTATGACCCCGCCAGGACCCGCACCGCCGTGCTCGCCCAGCTGGACAACGTGCGGGAAGCCGTCCGCACGCTCACTCCCGGGCAACTCGCGCTGCCCACGCGGCTGGGGGAGTGGACCGTACGGGAGCTGGTCGCGCACATCGGGATGGCCGTCACGGCGATCGGGCGGTCGCTCGATCTGCCGGAGCCGGCGAAGCCGGACGCCACGGTGCTCGACTGGCCGTTCGCGACGTCCGTGAGCGCCCGTGCGATCGATGCCTTCACCCGGCGGCTGGCCGCGGACCACCCGGACCTGGACGCCTACCTCGCGGGCGTGGAAGAGGCCCTCGTCGGACAGCTCGACGCCCACCCCGGCTCCCGGGTGCTGGAGACGAACGCCGGTGCGCTGCCGCTGGCCGACTACCTGGTCACCCGCACCGTCGAACTCGTCGTCCACACCGACGACCTCAACGCGGCCGTCCCCGGCCTGGACATCCCCTACGACCGTCAGGCCCTCGCCGCCGCCACCCGCCTGCTGGCCGACGCGCTGGCCGTCAGGGCGCCCGGCGGCTCCACCGAGGTGCGCATTCCGCCGTACGCCGTCGTGCAGTGCGTCGAAGGGCCCCGGCACACCCGTGGCACCCCGCCCAACGTCGTCGAGACCGACCCGCTGACCTGGGTACGGCTGGCCTCCGGGCGGCTCACCTGGCAGCGGGCCGTCGAGGAGGCGAAGGTCGTCGCGAGCGGGGAGCGTGCGGACCTCGCGGGGCTGCTGCCGCTGATGTCCTGACGCAGCGGAGGCCCAGTGGGTGCCCAGCGGATGCCTAATGGTGTGCGACAGCTCACTCATGCCCGTGGAGCGAGACGCCGGACAGGCCCCGACGCGCGGCCCGCGTCCGGCGAGTGGATCACCGAAAATATGGTCTGACCTGCGGAGATGGGTCGATCACGGTGGCTCTGGAGTGCTCAAGATCGAGTTACTCACGGGTATCCCCAATTCGGACCAGTGGTCGATCTCGCCTACACTCGATGATGTGCCACGTGGTGACGGTCGACTCAGTCATGATCTGCTCCCCGGCGAGAAGGGCCCCCAGGACGCTTGCGGCGTCTTCGGGGTCTGGGCCCCCGGTGAAGAGGTCGCCAAGCTCACTTACTTCGGGCTCTACGCCCTCCAGCATCGAGGCCAGGAATCCGCGGGAATCGCGGTCAGCAACGGCTCTCAGATCCTCGTCTTCAAGGACATGGGACTCGTCTCCCAGGTCTTCGACGAGACCTCGCTCGGTTCGCTCCAGGGTCATATCGCGGTCGGTCACGCCCGCTACTCGACCACCGGCGCCTCCGTGTGGGAGAACGCCCAGCCGACGTTCCGCGCCACCGCGCACGGTTCCATCGCGCTCGGGCACAACGGCAACCTCGTCAACACCGCCCAGCTCGCCGAGATGGTCGCCGACCTGCCCAAGCAGGAGGGCGGCCGCACCCCGCGCGTCGCGGCGACCAACGACACCGACCTGCTCACCGCGCTCCTCGCGGCCCAGGTCGACGAGGACGGCAAGCCCCTGACCATCGAGGAGGCCGCCCACTCGGTCCTCCCGAAGGTCCGCGGCGCGTTCTCGCTCGTCTTCATGGACGAGCACACCCTGTACGCCGCCCGCGACCCGCAGGGCATCCGCCCGCTGGTCCTCGGGCGCCTGGAGCGCGGCTGGGTCGTCGCCTCGGAGTCCGCCGCCCTCGACATCTGCGGCGCCGCGTACGTCCGCGAGATCGAGCCGGGCGAGTTCGTCGCCATCGACGAGAACGGCCTGCGCACCTCCCGATTCGCGGAAGCGAAGCCCAAGGGCTGCATCTTCGAGTACGTCTACCTGGCCCGCCCGGACACCGACATCGCCGGCCGGAACGTGTACCTCTCCCGCGTGGAGATGGGACGGAAACTCGCCAAGGAAGCCCCGGCCGAGGCCGACCTGGTCATAGCCACCCCGGAATCGGGCACCCCTGCCGCCATCGGCTACGCGGAAGCCTCCGGCATCCCCTTCGGCGCCGGCCTGGTCAAGAATGCCTACGTGGGCCGGACCTTCATCCAGCCCTCGCAGACCATCCGCCAGCTGGGCATCCGCCTGAAGCTGAACCCGCTCAAGGAAGTCATCAAGGGCAAGCGCCTGGTCGTCGTCGACGACTCGATCGTGCGCGGCAACACCCAGCGCGCCCTGGTCCGCATGCTCCGCGAGGCCGGCGCCGCCGAGGTCCACATCCGGATCTCCTCGCCGCCCGTGAAGTGGCCCTGCTTCTTCGGCATCGACTTCGCCACCCGCGCCGAGCTGATCGCCAACGGCATGTCGATCGAAGAGATCGGCACCTCGCTCGGCGCCGACTCCCTGGCGTACATCTCCATCGACGGCATGATCGAGGCGACCACCATCGCCAAGCCGAACCTCTGCCGCGCCTGCTTCGACGGCGAGTACCCGATGGATCTGCCCGACCCCGAGCTGCTCGGCAAGCAGCTCCTGGAAACGGAGCTGGCCGCCGGCCCGGCCGCGACGGCCGCCGCCGACGCGATCCGCCGCCCGTAGTCGGTCCCGTCCTACCTGCCGTACGACACGAAAGTTCTCACCTCCCATGTCTGAGACAACTGGTGCCAGCTACGCAGCTGCGGGCGTCGACATCGAAGCGGGCGACCGCGCCGTGGAACTCATGAAGGAGTGGGTGAAGAAGACGCAGCGCCCCGAGGTCCTCGGCGGCCTCGGCGGCTTCGCCGGCCTCTTCGACGCCTCCGCCCTCAAGCACTACGAGCGTCCCCTGCTCGCCTCCGCCACCGACGGCGTCGGCACCAAGGTCGACATCGCCCGGCAGCTGGGCGTCTACGACACCATCGGCCACGACCTGGTCGCCATGGTCATGGACGACATCGTGGTGTGCGGCGCCGAGCCGCTGTTCATGACCGACTACATCTGTGTCGGCAAGGTCCACCCCGAGCGTGTCGCCGCCATCGTCAAGGGCATCGCCGAAGGTTGTGTCCTGGCCGGCTGCGCCCTGGTCGGCGGCGAGACGGCCGAGCACCCGGGGCTGCTGGGTCCGGACGACTTCGACGTCGCCGGCGCCGGTACGGGCGTCGTGGAGGCGGACCGGCTGCTGGGCCCCGACCGCATCCGCTCGGGCGACGCGGTGATCGCCATGGCGGCCTCCGGTCTTCACTCCAACGGGTACTCGCTTGTCCGCCACGTGCTCCTGAACCAGGCAGGTCTCTCCCTGGAGGCGCGCGTCGAGGAGTTCGGCCGCACCCTCGGCGAGGAGCTGCTGGAGCCGACGAAGATCTACTCGCTGGACTGTCTGGCCCTCACCCGCACGACGGACGTGCACGCCTTCTCGCACGTGACCGGCGGCGGACTCGCGGCCAACCTGGCCCGGGTCATCCCCGACGGCCTGCACGCGATCGTGGACCGCTCCACCTGGACCCCGGCACCGATCTTCGACCTGGTCGGCCGGACCGGCCGGGTCGAGCGGCTGGAGCTGGAGAAGACCCTGAACATGGGCGTGGGCATGATCGCCATCGTCCCGGAGGAGTCCGCGGACGTGGCGCTGACCACGCTGGCCGACCGCGGGGTCGAGGCGTGGGTCGCGGGCGAGATCACCGACCGCGGGGAGCACACGAGTGGTGCGGCCCTGGTCGGGGACTACGCCGGCTGAGATTCGTACACGGGCTGAAACCCTGTGCGCAGCACAAGACCCGGTCGGTGACCGAAGTCACCGACCGGGTGAGTGCTCGAAGCAAGGTCAAGCGCCGCGACGGTGTTGGTGCGAGGAGTCCTCGTCCTCGTCCTCGTCGTCGTCCCCGTACAGCTCGGCGTACCGTGCGTACGGGTCGTCGTCCTGCTCATCGTCATCATCCTCGAACGGTTCCCCATTCGGCGGAACGTTCGATGGCGATGCGCCCAGCTCTTCGGCCAGGCGTGAGAGATCAGTCCCGCCGCTGTTGTACTTCAGCTGGCGGGCGACCTTCGCTTGCTTGGCCTTGGCCCGGCCGCGCCCCATGGCTCGACCCCCTCAACGACGGGGCTCGACGGCCCCAGAGTCTTGACACGCGTTCATGGTCCGGAACGGACTCTCCGCGGAGAGGCCGGTCCGTAGGGCTTCCACGGTACCTGAGCCCGAACCCATACGGTACGTCGCCCGTAGCACGCGCGTGTGCACAGAACCTTCGAGGCGCCCTGTCCTCGCTGGTCAGTGGCGATTTTAACCACTTATTGGCGGGCGACCCGCCGGGAAGGGTGAGAGTTCTCTCGAACTTTCTCCCGGCGGGTACCGAACGGACTCACCAGCCGCGTGCCTGAGCCGCCTCGTGCATGCGCTGCTCGGCGATCCGGTCGGCGGCCGCGGCCGGCGGAATCCCGTCCGTCTTCGCACGTGCGAATATGGCCAGCGTGGTGTCGAAGATCTTCGCGGCCTTCGCCTTGCACCGCTCGAAGTCGAACCCGTGCAGCTCGTCGGCGACCTGGATGACCCCGCCGGCGTTCACCACGTAGTCCGGCGCGTAGAGGATCCCGCGGTCGGCGAGGTCCTTCTCGACGCCCGGGTGGGCGAGCTGGTTGTTGGCCGCCCCGCACACGATCCGCGCGGTCAGCACCGGCACCGAGTCGTCGCTCAGCGCCCCGCCCAGCGCGCAGGGGGCGTAGATGTCGAGCCCCTCGGTCCGGATCAGCGCCTCGGTGTCCGCCACCGCCGTCACACCCTCGGGGTGCCGGTCGAGGATCCGGCGTACGGCGTCCTCGCGCACGTCCGTGATCACGACCTGGGCGCCCTCGTCCCGCAGGTGCTCCACGAGGTGGTGGCCGACCTTGCCGACGCCCGCCACGCCGACAGTGCGGCCGCGCAGCGAGGGGTCGCCCCACAGGTGCTGGGCGCTGGCCCGCATGCCCTGGTAGACGCCGAAGGCGGTCAGTACCGACGAGTCGCCCGCGCCGCCGTTCTCCGGCGAGCGTCCGGTCGTCCAGCGGCACTCGCGCGCCACGACGTCCATGTCGGCGACATAGGTGCCGACGTCGCAGGCGGTCACGTACCGCCCACCGAGAGAGGCCACGAAACGGCCATAGGCGAGCAGCAGCTCTTCGGACTTGATCGTGTCGGGATCGCCGATGATCACGGCCTTGCCGCCGCCGTGGTCCAGCCCGGCCATGGCGTTCTTGTACGACATCCCGCGCGCGAGGTTCAGCGCGTCGGCGACGGCCTCCTCCTCGGAGGCGTACGGGTAGAAGCGCGTACCGCCGAGGGCGGGGCCCAGGGCGGTGGAGTGGAGGGCGATGACGGCCTTCAGGCCGCTGGCACGGTCCTGGCAGAGCACGACTTGCTCATGACCACCCTGGTCCGAGTGGAACAAGGTGTGCAGCACATGATCAGGGGCGCCGGATACGTCGGTCACTGTGGTGACTCCTGGGTAACTAGCGGCGGGCGGGACGGAGGCTCCCGTACGGGTGGCGGGGCCTGTGGGATGAGCGTAGAGCCTGCACGGCCCGCCGGACGCGTCGTGTTGCGGATCACCTCCCCGCGGAGTACACCCGTGCGACGATCTGCATGTTTTCCGGACCCTTCACCAGGTGCCCCGGAAGGTTTCCCGGTCGGCCCAAGGGGGAGGGAGCAGGCGTGCCTCAGGTGTCCTCGGTGATCGTCCCGTACGCGGCCTATCTGCGCGTGTACGAGCCGCTGGCCGCCTTCCCGGAGCCGGAGCGCGACCACTGGGCGCGCTACGCCCGCCGCCCCGACCGCCCCACCTGCCAGGACGAGCTGCGCCGCTCGCTGGCCGACCTGCTGCCCACCCCGCCGATCGCCGTGCCGGTGCACGAGAGCGGCGACGCGTTCGTGGCCGACGTGGACGGGGTCGTCTGCGTGTGCCCCTGGCGGACCAGGCTGCGCGGCTGGCAGGCCCTGGGGGAGCTGGGCGACGAACTGGCCGGTCCGGTCCTGGACGCGGTCCTGCCGCCCCTGGTCCGCCTCCAGGCAGCCCAGGACTACGAGCGCTGGCTCCTCCGCAATCCCGACGCCCGCCCCTGGATCCGCACGGCGACCTGGCAGATCCCGCTGAACTGGTTCGTGCTCCTCTCCGACGAGGAGCGCGAGTACGAGAAGGGGACCGCCGAGCAGGCCCCGGTGCTGCGCTACCGGACGCCGATGGTGCAGGCCCGCCGCAGGGTGGCACGGGGCCTGCGCGCCCTCAAGGACGCCATGGACGAGGGGCCGCTCATCGACGGGCTGGTGGACGTGGGGCGCTGGCTCGAGGAGTTCCACCCGCGTTCGCTGGTGGAACTGGACTACGGCGGGCTCGTCCACGCCCTGCCGGCCGGCGATCTGGAGGGCGATCACTCGGCGGCCGACGTCGCCGCCGGCATCGACGCCCTGCGGCGCGGGGACGGCCCCGCGGCGGGCGAGGCCTACGCCAGGCTCGCGGAGCGCTGGCAGGCGGTACGGGACCGGCGCTCGGCGAACTGACGGTGTGACAGACGCGACAGGTGCTTCCCATCGTGACCTGCGTCACGGTCATATGCCCTCGAACAGCGTACGGTCAGCGCACTTCACGGAACTGACGGGACGTAGGTCCCGATCCGGGCTTTTGTCGCAAGGGTGACGGACCGCACGTACACGGCCCTTGCGCCGCTTGCCCCTCCTCGTGCCAAAATAGGACAAGGAGTCCGGGGAGGGCTCCTCCGTCCACTTGTGCTCCATCGTGGGGGGAATCTCAGCATTGCGACTCTTTGGGGGGTCTGGTACCTCCTGATCGCCGTGTGACTGATCGTCACACTGGCGTGACTGTCCGCTATGGCACGGTCCATCGGCTTCCGTCGCCGATGAACACCTGGGGGGCAATTCCATCGGTTTGGCCGACGCGGCTGGACGGATGGTGTAGTTGTAGTGCCGAGGACAAGCCGTTCGTCCTATAACCGACTCGACTCGCGTCCGCCATTTCGGGCAACGCGGGTCAAGGTGCAGAATTTAGAGGAAAGAACCGAGAAGGTTCGGTTCTCCCGAGGAGGCCGCTCATGACCGCTCGCACCCCTGATGCTGAGCCGCTGCTGACCCCGGCTGAGGTTGCCACCATGTTCCGTGTTGACCCCAAGACGGTCACACGCTGGGCCAAGGCCGGCAAGCTCACGTCGATCCGCACGCTCGGCGGACACCGCCGTTACCGCGAGGCTGAGGTTCGCGCACTGCTCGCGGGTATTCCGCAGCAGCGCAGCGAAGCCTGAGCAACTGAACAACCGGACATCAACACCGCGGGTCCCCCAATCTGCCGAGATGTCCGAACCCTGGCTTCAAGCGACGCGGGTTCTGCCCCAACAGGCCCGTAGCCCACACGGTGCGTCGTCGATCGCGCTGGACTCCGCCGAGTCCGGCGCGATCTTTTTTGTGTGCCCGGGGCGGCCCTGTCCACGCGCTCCGCACGTGTCCTTGTCGAAGTCTGGGGTGCCCTGTGGAGGGCTGTCGGATCCGCTGTGGGAAGCCTCCGGGGGATCCGTGGGGGTGCCTGGCGGAGTGGTGCAATTGCACATATTAAATTGACCAGTTGTAGGTAGTGGGTAAGAACCCACCTTCCCAAAACTCATGCAGTGACACCCGTCACATGCCACTGGTCTTGTTGCCGCCGACGCGTGTGCGCTATTGGCGACGTCAAGGGTCAGGCGCTGTACGACTGTTCGTCCTCGCCGGCCTCGTGCGGTGCCCCCGTGGGCTCCTCGGTGGCCTGGGCGGTGCCGTCCGCCACCAGCCGCTGAAGACGGCGGCAGACGGGGCAGTGGTGGGTCCGATGCCGGTAGGGCGACGCGGCCGACAGATGCGCGCGGAGCAACGCCCGCGTCTCGTGCCCAGCCGATGCCGTCATACGCCACCTCCAGTGGAGCCCCCGGGGGAGCACAGCCCTGAACTTCTGGGGTACCGGCCGAAAGTGACGCCGTCAAGGCCACGCCGGGCATACGGGACGAGCCCGGATCCGAAGATCCGAGCCCTCGACGATGCGGTCCTGACGGAATTTTGCTGTGCCCGATGGCGGCTGCGTCGCGGGCGCGGCCTTCGTCTTGGCGGGGTGGCGAGCGGGCGGGGGTGTGGAGAGTGCCCGTATCGGGTGGGTGTGAGCGGGCGGGGGGATGTGAAGAGGGCCCGTACCCCAGTGGGTACGGGCCCTCTTCGATCTGTGCGGTCCTGACGGGATTTGAACCCGCGGCCTCCACCTTGACAGGGTGGCGAGCACTCCAAACTGCTCCACAGGACCAGGTTTTGCGGCACGTTTTGTTGCGCTGTGCTGCGAGACGAGACTCTACAGGAGGGTGGCCCGCCTGGTCGAACTCACCCTCCGTGCGGGAGATGTCACGGTGCGGCCGCGTCGATCGCCTTCACGATCCGCTTGTCCGAGACGGGGTACGCCGTGCCCAGCGCGTGGGCGAAGTAGCTCACCCGCAGCTCCTCGATCATCCACCGGATGTCCAGCACCGAGGACGGCACCGGGCGGCCCGCGGGCAGCTGCTCCAGCAGCCAGGCGTACTCGTCCTGCATCTCGTGGACCTTCTCCATGCGGGCGGTGTCCCGCTGGGCGTTGGTCGGCATCTGCTGCAGGCGCCGGTCCGCGGCCACGAGGTACCGCATCAGGTCGGGCATCCGGCGCAGCCCCGCCTGCGTCACGAAGCCGGGCCGTACGAGCACGTCCAGCTGCTTGCGCACGTCCGTCAGGTTGGCCAGCAGCGAGGGGCTGCGTACGCCCTTCAGGCGGCGCTCGCAGGACTGCCAGGCCGCCAGGACCTGCTGCACCTGCCCGACCGTCCGCACGGTCGTGTCGACGATCTCCGCCCGCACCTTGTCGTACAGCTTCCGGTACGACTCCTCGTCCCACGCCGGTCCGCCGAAGTCGCCGATCAGCTTGTCCGCCGCGGCCATCGCGCAGTCGTCGAAGAGTTCCTGGACGGAGCCGTGCGGATTCGCGGACAGGGCGAGCTTGTGGGCGTTCGTCAGCTTCTCGGACGCGAACTTCGCCGGGTTGACCGGGATGTTGCGCAGGATCAGCCGGCGGGTGCCCTTCCACATCGCCTCGGCCTGCTCCTCCTCGATGTCGAAGAGGCGGACGGAGACGGTGTCGCCGTCGTCGACCAGCGCCGGGTACGCCTTGACCGGCTGGCCGGCCCGGCGGGTCTCGAAGACGCGGGTGAGCGTGCCGATCGTCCAGTCGGTCAGGCCGGAGCGCTCCAGCGACTCGCCGCCCTCCCGCTCGGCGATGGCCGCGGCGGCCTGGGAGATGGCCTGGCGGGCCTTGGGCTTCAGCCGCAGCTTCAGCGTCTCCAGGTCCTTGTCCTCGGCCAGTTTGCGGCGCCGCTCGTCGACGATCCGGAAGGTGATCTTCAGGTGGTCGGGGAGACGGGACCAGTCGAAGTCCTCCGCCTCGAAGGGGACGCCGACCATCCGCTTGAGGTCGCGGGCCATCGCCGTCGTCAGCGGCTCCCGCAACGGCACCGCCTGGTCCAGGAACCGCTGGGCGAAGTTCGGCGCCGGCACGTAGTTGCGGCGGATCGGCTTCGGCAGCGAACGGATCAGCTCGGTGACGACCTCCTCGCGCAGGCCCGGGATCTGCCAGTCGAAGCCCTCGTCCGTGACCTGGTTGAGGACCTGGAGCGGGATGTGGACGGTCACGCCGTCCGCGTCCGCGCCCGGCTCGAACTGGTAGGTCACCCGGAACTTCAGCGGACCCTGCCGCCAGGTGTCCGGATAGTCGTCCTTGGTGACCGCGCCGGCCGACTCCCGGATGAGCATCTCCCGCTCGAAGTCCAGGAAGTCGGGCTGCTCGTGCCGCTTGTGCTTCCACCAGGAGTCGAAGTGGGCGCCGGACACGACATGGTCGGGCACCCGCTGGTCGTAGAAGTCGTACAGCGTCTCGTCGTCGACGACGATGTCCCTGCGCCGGGCCCGGTGCTCCAACTCCTCGACCTCGCTGAGGAGTCTGCGGTTGTCGGCGAAGAACTTGTGGTGTGTGCGCCAGTCGCCCTCGACGAGGGCGTTGCGGATGAACAGCTCGCGGGAGACCTCCGGGTCGATGCGCCCGTAGTTCACCTTGCGCTGGGCGATGATCGGCACGCCGTACAGCGTGACCTTCTCCAGTGCCATCACCGCGGCCTGGTCCTTCTCCCAGTGCGGCTCGCTGTACGTCCGCTTCAGGAGGTGCTCGGCGAGCGGCTCGACCCATTCGGGCTCGATCTTGGCGTTGACGCGGGCCCAGAGGCGGCTCGTCTCCACCAGCTCCGCCGACATGACGAACCGGGGCTGCTTCTTGAACAGCGCCGAGCCCGGGAAGAGCGCGAACTTGGCGCTCCGGGCGCCCAGATACTCGTTCTTGTTGCCTTCCTTGACGTCCTTCATCCCGATGTGGGACAGCAGGCCGGCGAGGAGCGAGACATGGATGCTGTCGCCGGCGGCGTCCCGCTCGTCGAGGTGGATGCCCAGCTGTTTGGCGACGGTCCGCAGCTGCGAGTAGATGTCCTGCCATTCGCGGATGCGCAGGAAGTTCAGGTACTCCTGCTTGCACATCCGGCGGAACGACGACGACCCGCGCTCCTTCTGCTGCTCGCGGATGTACCGCCACAGGTTGAGGTAGGCGAGGAAGTCGCTGGTCTCGTCCTTGAATCGGGCGTGCTGCTGGTCCGCCTGGGTCTGCTTGTCGGCCGGGCGCTCGCGCGGGTCCTGGATGGACAGCGCGGCGGCTATCACCATGACCTCGCGGGCACAGCCGTTCTTGTCGGCCTCCAGGACCATCCGGGCCAGCCGCGGGTCGACGGGCAGCTGGGCCAGCTTGCGGCCGGTCTCCGTCAGGCGTCTGCGCGGATCCTTCTGCGTCGGGTCCAGGGCGCCCAGCTCCTGGAGGAGCTGTACGCCGTCCCGGATGTTGCGGTGGTCCGGCGGGTCGATGAACGGGAACTTCTCGATCTCGCCGAGCCCGGCCGCGGTCATCTGGAGGATGACGCTCGCCAGGTTGGTCCGCAGGATCTCCGCGTCGGTGAACTCGGGCCGGGCGAGGAAGTCGTCCTCGCTGTACAGCCGGATGCAGATGCCGTCGGAGGTACGGCCGCAGCGGCCCTTGCGCTGGTTGGCGCTGGCCTGCGAGATCGCCTCGATCGGCAGCCGCTGCACCTTGGTGCGGTGGCTGTACCGGCTGATCCTGGCGAACCCGGGGTCGATGACGTACTTGATGCCCGGAACGGTCAGCGAGGTCTCGGCGACGTTGGTCGCGAGCACGATCCTGCGCCCGGTGTGCTGCTGGAACACCCGATGCTGCTCGGCGTGCGAGAGGCGGGCGTACAACGGCAGCACTTCGGTGAACCGGTACTGCTTCTTCTCCAGCGCGTCCGCGGTGTCCCGGATCTCCCGCTCACCGGAGAGGAAGACGAGGATGTCGCCCTTCCCCTCCCCCATCAGCTCGTCGACGGCGTCCGTGATGGCGGTGATCTGGTCGCGGTCGGCGTCCTCGGACTCCTCCTCCAGGAGCGGCCGGTACCGCACCTCCACGGGGTAGGTCCGCCCGCTGACCTCGATGATCGGCGCCTCACCGAAGTGCCGGGAGAACCGCTCGGGGTCGATGGTGGCCGAGGTGATGATGACCTTCAGGTCGGGGCGCCTCGGCAGCAGCTGGGCGAGGTAGCCCAGCAGGAAGTCGATGTTGAGGGACCGCTCGTGGGCCTCGTCGATGATGATCGTGTCGTAGGCGCGCAGCTCGCGGTCGGTCTGGATCTCGGCGAGCAGGATGCCGTCCGTCATCAGTTTCACGAAGGTGGCGTCCGGGTTCACCTGGTCGGTGAACCGCACCTTCCAGCCGACGGCCTCGCCGAGCGGCGAGCGCAGCTCCTCGGCCACCCGCTCGGCCACCGTGCGGGCGGCGATCCGGCGCGGCTGGGTGTGCCCGATCATGCCGCGGACGCCCCGGCCCAGCTCCAGACAGATCTTCGGGATCTGCGTCGTCTTGCCGGACCCGGTCTCACCGGCCACGATCACGACCTGGTGGTCGCGGATGGCCTCCGCGATCACGTCCTTCTTCTGGCTGACCGGCAGCTGTTCGGGATAGGTGACGGCGGGCATACGGGTGCGCCGCGCGCCCATCCGTTCCTCGGCGGTCGCGACCTCGGCCTCGATCTCGGCGAGGACGGCGGCTCGCGCCTGAGGGTTGCGGATCTTGCGCGCGCCTTCGAGCCTGCGCCCGAGCCGGTGCGCATCACGCAGGGACAGCTCGGTCAGACGGGGGGCGAGAACGCCGAGGGCGGGGGCGGGGTGCGTAGA
>NZ_JARGEF010000166.1:0-19092 GCF_033794725.1 Streptomyces sp. ID05-39B
GGCGCGAGCCGTCGAGGGGGCGGTCCTTCAGCAGGAAGAACTCGATCTCGGGGTGGGTGTAGAAGGTGAAGCCCAGGTCGGAGGCGCGGGCGAGGGCGCGCTTGAGCACGTACCTGGGGTCGGCGAAGGACGGCGAGCCGTCCGGCATGAGGATGTCGCAGAACATCCGGGCGGTGCCGGGGGCCTCCGCGCGCCAGGGGAGGACCTGGAAGGTGGAGGGGTCCGGCTTGGCGATCATGTCGGATTCGTAGACGCGGGCGAAGCCCTCGATGGCGGAGCCGTCGAAGCCGATGCCCTCGTCAAACGCCTGTTCGAGTTCCGCCGGGGCCACGGCGACGGACTTGAGGAAGCCCAGCACGTCCGTGAACCACAGGCGTACGAACCGGATGTCGCGCTCCTCCAACGTCCGGAGCACGAACTCCTGCTGCTTGTCCATCTTCCGCTTCCCCATCCTTGCTGGTCAGGCCGCCTGTCTCCCGCATCACGGGAGGCGGTCGGGCACCTGAGCATCCCACCACAACACCATTTCATGCGCGTTGCGCACCTTGATCGTCCGGCCGACCTCAGGGTGAATGCCTCGCGTACGACAGGTGTACCGCTCCCCGCCCATCTTGCCTGCTCGGACTGACATCCGTAATGCCCGGCCCCCTCCGCCTCCGATCCACCTCACGATCGGCCTTCCGGTCCACCTCACGACCGGCCGTCGGGTGCACCTCGCATCGGCCGTCCGGCACACCGCCACCGGCCGCCGTTTAAATTTGCATCTCATATGCAAGTTTTACTACGGTGCCGTCCAGCCGGGCGCCGCACAGAGGCGCAGGCGAGCCCGAGGAGGCCTCATGCTGTCCGAGCAGTCCGCAGCGACCGTCCGAGCCACGCTGCCCGTGGTCGGCGCCGCCATCGGAGAGATCACCGAGCGCTTCTACGGGGGGCTGTTCGAGGCCCGCCCGGAGCTGCTGCGGGACCTGTTCAACCGCGGCAACCAGGCCGCCGGCACCCAGCGCCAGGCCCTGGCCGGCTCGATCGCCGCCTTCGCGACGCACCTGGTCGAACGGCCCGGCGGCCGGCCCGACGCGATGCTCGCCCGCATCGCCCACAAGCACGCCTCGCTCGGCATCGCGCCCGAGCAGTACGCCCTCGTCCACGAACACCTCTTCGCGGCCATCGCCGCGGTCCTCGGCGAGGCGGTCACCCCGCAGGTGGCGGCCGCCTGGGACGAGGTCTACTGGCTGATGGCGAACGCGCTCATCGCCATCGAGAGGCGGCTCCACGAGGAGAGCGGCGGCCCCGTCTGGCGCGCCTGGGAGGTCGTCGCGCGCGTACCGGAGACCGCCGACGTCGTCACCTTCCGGCTGCGCCCGGTGGACGGCGGCCCGGTCCGCGACTTCCGCGCTGGCCAGTACGTCTCCGTCCGCGCCGAACTCCCCGACGGCGCCCGCCAGATACGCCAGTACAGCCTCTCCGGCACCCCGGGCGACACGCTCCGCCAGATCAGCGTCAAGCGGGTCCCGGGCGGGACGACGCCGGAGGGCGAGGTCTCCAACCACCTCCACGCGCGCGTGACGGAGGGCAGCGTGGTCGAACTCTCCGAGCCGTACGGCGATCTCGTCCTGGACGACTCCCCGGACACCCCGCTGCTGCTCGCCTCGGCCGGAATCGGCGTGACCCCGATCACGGCGATGCTGGCCCACCTGGCGGCCACCGGGCACCGCGCCCCGGTCACCGTCGTCCACGCCGACCGCTCCCCCACCGACCACGCCCTGCGCGGCGAGCACGAGGCGTACACGGCGAAGCTCCCCGAGGCGGCGGTCCACCTCTGGTACGAGCAGGACGCCCCCGAGGGCACCCGCACGGGCCTCGCCGACCTCGCGGACGTCCCCGTCCGCCCCGGCACGCGCGCGTACCTGTGTGGCCCGCTGCCGTTCATGCGCGCGGTCCGCGCCCAGCTGATCGAGAAGGGCGTCGCCCCGGCGGACGTGCACTACGAGGTGTTCGGCCCCGACCTGTGGCTGGCGGCGGCCTGACGACGGCCCGCATGCCGGAGGGGAGCCTTACGGGCCCGTGAACAGCGGCTCGTAGGGCTCGCCCTCCGGCGTGAGGACGAGGACGAAGTCCCGGCCGGCGCCGAAGGCGACCTCCCGGAGGCGGGCCAGAGCCTCCGCCTCGGAGGGCAGGTCGAGCCCGAGGGCCGCGGCGGCCCTGCCCCGGTCGGCCGCCAGGCCGGGCAGGTCCGCCAGGTACTCGGCCGCGAGCCGGCCGCTCTGCTCGGCGGTGAAGGCGGTGCAGTCGCGCCACCACGGGACAGCGAGGAGGAGCCGCAGCAGCTCGGGCAGCCCGACGGCGACCAGGGCCGCGCGGCCCTCGGAGTCGGCGTACAGGACCGGGCGTTCCTCGCCGCCGTCGCCGCAGAAGAAGAAAGTGCCTCCGGCCCCGTCTCCCGCGAACCCCTCCAGTCGCGAGCCCGAGGCGAGGTGGACCTCCTCGCCGTGGTCGGCGCGGTCCAGCTCGAAGTCGCCCGGCCCGGCGAGGAAGCGGGCCGCCTCGTCGTGCGCGCGCAGGGATGCGATCAGCGATGCCATGCGGGGCACGGTAGCGGGCCCGCACGCGCCCCTGTCAGGCCCGCGCGGAGATGCCCAGCAGCAGCGGGCCCGTCGGGCTCGTGACGATGTCGGCGACCGTGATCGGGTCCAGTGAGGCGAAGAAGGCCTCCTGGGCCTGTCGCAGGGCGCCGCGCAGGCGGCAGCCGGAGTTCAGGGGGCACGGGGTGGCGCCCTCGCAGTCGACGACGTCGCCGTCGCCCTCGAAGGCGCGGACCACGGCGCCCACCGACGCCGTACGGCCCTTCTCCGTCAGGACGAGGCCGCCGCCCCGGCCGCGCCGGGCCTCCAGCAGAGCCATGTGCTGAAGTTCGGCGACGACCTTGGCAGCATGGGTGTAAGGGACCTCCATGGCGGCCGCCACGTCACGGGTCGTCGGCGTGGTCCCGCCGGACACCGCGAGCCGCATCAGCACGCGCAGCGCCAGGTCGGTGGATCGCAAGAGCCGCATGGGAGTGAGCGTAGAGGAGACGCGAGGATAATGCGCATCTCAGCTTCCGATTTATCCGGGCCGACGGCCGCGCGCCCCTCGCTCCCGCCTTGGCTGTGACCTGCCTACGGGTTCACCCGGTTCCCCCATTACGATCAGCGGAACCGAACGACTCGAACAGCACCGGACACCGCGCAAGCACCGCACCGCCCCGCAGGCCCCGCACGACCCGACCGTTCCGCCCCCCTTTCCCCAGAAGGACAGGCCCCATGGGTTCCGCCAAGAAGGACACCAGCGCGGCGCGCAAGGCGCGCATAGAGCAAATGCGCCGTGCGGAGCAGTCGCGCGAGCGGCGCAACCGGATCCTGACGATCACGGCGAGCACGCTCGTGGTGGCCGCCCTGGTGGCCGGCACCGTCTTCCTGGTGCAGTCGCGGTCGGACGACGAACCCGCCGCCGACGCCAAGACCTCGGGCAGCTTCGTCACCGGCGCGGACGGCGTGAAGACGTGGAAGGGCACCCTGGGCCGCACCCACGTCGCCAAGGCGGTGACCTACCCGGTGGAGCCGCCGGTCGGCGGTGACCACAACCAGGTGTGGATGAACTGCAACGGCGACGTCTACACCGAGGCCCTCAACAACGTGAACGCGGTGCACTCGCTGGAGCACGGCGCGGTCTGGGTGACGTACAACAGCAAGGCCCCGAAGGCCGACGTGGACGCGCTGGCGGCGAAGGTGAAGAAGACGCCGTACACGCTGATGAGCCCGGACGACAAGCAGGCCGACCCGATCATGCTGACCGCTTGGGGGGCCCAGCGGACGGTGACCGGGGCGAGCGACCCGAACATCGACACGTTCTTCGAGAAGTACGTGCAGGGCGAGCAGACGCCGGAGCCGGGCGCCGCGTGCACGGGCGGTCTGTCGAAGTGAGGTACGCGGGAGTCGCCGTGGCCGTGGCCGGTGTCCTGGTCGCGGCCGGGGCGATCAGCTACTCCGTCGCCGGGGACAGCGGTTCCGGTTCCGGGAAGGTGCCCTCGGTGGACTCCGCGGACGCCGGCTTCGCCCGGGACATGGCGGTGCACCACCAGCAGGCCGTCGAGATGTCGTACATCGTGCGCGACCGCACGAAGGACGAGGAAGTACGCCGTCTCGCCTACGACATCGCGCAGACGCAGGCCAACCAGCGCGGGATGATGATCGGCTGGCTCGACCTGTGGGGCCTGCCCAAGGTGTCCTCGGACGAGCCGATGGCCTGGATGGACATGGCCGGCATGGCCTCCGGCGAGGACGGCGCGCTGATGCCGGGCATGGCCACCAACACCGAGATGAAGAAGCTCGGCACGCTGAACGGCAGGCAGGCCGAGATCTTCTACCTCCAGCTGATGACGACCCATCACCAGGGCGGCGTCCACATGGCCCAGGGCTGCGCCGACAAGTGCACGGTGGGCGTGGAGAAGCGGCTCGCGCAGGGCATGGTCGAGGCGCAGAAGTCGGAGATGCAGCTGATGGCGGACCTGCTCAAGGCGCGGGGTGCCACGCCGAGTCCGTAGGCGTCCCGGGGGCCGATCCGCTCGGCGGACGCTGATCGGCAGATACGGGCCGGCCGGCGATCTGCCAACTGCCCGGCGTTCCTGTGGCGCAGATCCGGGCCACTTCCACGGCGTGCCTGTGGCCCGGAGCTGCCACTTCCCCGGCGTCCCTGTGGCCCGGAGCTGCCACTTCCCCGGCGTCCCTGTGGCCCGGAGCTGCCAGTTGCCCGGCCTCGACGGCCTCGCCCACGGCGTCCGCGTCGGACCCGGCCCAGATGTCGTGCGGGCGACGGGCCCCCGCCTGCCCCCGCCTTCGACCACCGCCCACCCATCGCGTCGCACTGACGATTACACTGCCCGTGTGAACTTCTGGTCGATCTATCAGCACGGCTTCGCACGGGTCGCCGCGTGCACGGGCCACACCGTCATCGCGGACCCGCACGCCAACGCCGGAGCGGTCCTGCGCCACGCCCGCCGTTGCGCCGAGGAGGGCGTCGCCGTCGCCGTGTTCCCGGAGATGGTGCTGTGCGGCTACTCGATCGAGGACCTGCTGCTCCAGGACGCGCTGCTCGACCAGGTCGAGGAGGCGCTCCAGGAGGTGGTGGCGGGCTCGTCGGAGCTGCTCCCGGTACTGGTCGTCGGTGCCCCGCTGCGCCACCGCAACCGGGTCTACAACTGCGCGGTGCTCGTGCACCGCGGCCGGGTCCTCGGTGTCGTCCCCAAGTCGTACCCGCCCAACTACCGTGAGTTCTACGAGCGTCGGCAGATCGCCGGGGGCGACGACGAGCGCGGCGGGACGATCCGGGCCGCCGGGGAGGCCGTACCGTTCGGCGTGGACCTGCTGTTCGAGGCGGTGGACGTCCCCGGGCTGGTGCTGCACGCGGAGGTCTGCGAGGACATGTGGGTCCCGGTGCCGCCGAGCGCCGAGGCCGCCCTGGCGGGCGCGACCGTCCTGGTCAACCTCTCGGGCAGCCCGATCACGGTCGGCAGGGCAGAGGACCGCAAGCTGCTGTGCCGCTCCGCGTCCTCCCGCTGCCTCGCCGCGTACGTCTACGCGGCGGCCGGCCTCGGTGAGTCGACCACCGACCTGTCCTGGGACGGGCAGACCCTGATCTACGAGAACGGGGTGCTGCTGGCGGAGTCCGACCGCTTCCCCTTGGACGAGCAGTACGCGGTGGCCGACGTGGACCTCGACCTGCTGCGGCAGGAGCGGACGCGGATGGGCACGTTCGACGACAACCGCCGTACGCACTCGGCGCGGACCGGGGACTTCAGGACGGTGTCGTTCACACTCGCCCCGCCGGTCGCCGACCTGGGGCTGCGCCGCCGCGTCGAGCGGTTCCCGTTCGTGCCCGCCGACGCCGAGCGGCTCGCCCTGGACTGCTACGAGGCGTACAACATCCAGGTCGCCGGACTGCAGCAGCGGCTGGCCTCGATCGGCGGCCCGAAGGTCGTCATCGGGGTGTCAGGAGGTCTCGATTCCACCCACGCGCTGATCGTCGCGGCACGCGCGATGGACCGGGCGGGCCGTCCGCGCAGCGACATCCTGGCCTGGACTCTGCCCGGCTTCGCCACCAGCGACCACACCAAGGACAACGCGCACCAGCTGATGCGTGCCCTCGGCGTCACCGCGGCCGAACTGGACATCACGCCGACCGCGCGGCTGATGCTGAAGGAGATGGGCCACCCGTTCGCCTCCGGCGAGCCGGTGTACGACGTCACCTTCGAGAACGTACAGGCGGGCCTGCGCACCGACTACCTGTTCCGGCTCGCCAACCAGCGCGGCGGCATCGTGCTGGGCACCGGCGATCTGTCGGAGCTGGCGCTCGGCTGGTCCACGTACGGCGTGGGCGACCAGATGAGCCACTACAACGTCAACTCCGGTGTTCCGAAGACGCTGATCCAGCATCTGATCCGCTGGATCATCAGCAGCGGCCAGTTCGACGAGGAGACCGGCAAGATCCTCGCCGCGATCCTCGACACCGAGATCAGCCCCGAACTCGTACCGGGCGAGGAGATGCAGTCCACCGAGTCCCGGATCGGCCCGTACGCGCTGCACGACTTCACGCTGTTCCATGTCCTGCGGTACGGCTTCCGGCCGTCGAAGATCGCCTTCCTGGCGTGGCACGCCTGGCACGACGCGGAGGCCGGCGCCTGGCCGCCGAACTTCCCGGACGCCAAGCGGGTGGCCTACGACCTCCCGGAGATCCGGCGGTGGCTGGAGGTGTTCTGCCGCCGCTTCTTCGCGTTCGCGCAGTTCAAGCGCTCGGCCATGCCGAACGGGCCGAAGGTCTCGGCAGGCGGTTCGCTCTCCCCGCGCGGCGACTGGCGCGCACCGTCCGACAGCACGGCGGAGGCCTGGCTGCGCGACCTCGCTCGCATCGACGCGGCGGTGGCGCAACGCTGACCGCGGTGTCGCTGCGGGACCGGGGAACCGTGTAGGCGAATCCTCAGCTCGGCGGACGATGATCGGCGGACGATGATCGGCGGATGGGGGCCGTGGAACTGCCGCTTCCACGGCGTTTCCAGGCCCGGATCTGCCCATCGCCTGGCCGCCTGACGGGCTTCGCCGACAGCGTCCCGGAACGGGGCGCCCGGGGGACTCCCCCGGCCCGGTGCGCAACCGTCGCCGTGCCGGGGCGCCGGGGCGCCGGGGCGCCGGCCTGAGGTGCCGATCCCCCAGCGCAGGCGCCGGCCGCAGGCGCCGATGCTGTAGGGCCCTGCCGGAACCCCGGCTTCGTCAGAGAAGGGCTGGGGTTGCGGAATTGTGGCCTCCACCACGGCGGACGCGGGCTCGGCCTGGTGAGATCACCGGATGCTCGGTCTACTCCTGCGCGTTCTGCCCTTCTGGGTCCGCGAACCGCTGCTCATCGTCCTCGGGGCCGTCCTGGGCGCGCGCATCACCTATCTCGCCGTCCACGATCAGGACGGGGTCGCGGCCGGTATCGGCGCGGTGTTCCTCGTGTTCACCGCGATACGCGTCCGCGTGGTGGTCCGGGCGCTGCGCGCCCGCCGGAACCCTGTCCCGGCGGCCTCCGCGGACGGAGCCCCGACCGACGCTGTCGCCCGCGCCTGGGCACAGGCCCAGCTGGCGGCACCGGCACCGGCACCGGCACCGGCACCGGCCGGAGCCGGCCTGCCTCCCGGTCCGGTCACCGCCCAGAAGGAGCCCAACCCGTGGGGCCAGGCCGTCGCGGCCGTGGCCGTGTTCGCAGCGATCGCTGCCGTGCTGTGGCTGGCCCCCGACGTGCTGCCCGCCGAGGACAACACCTCGCGGGCCGCCTCGTGTGCGGACACGGAGGACGAGGCGCTGCCCGCGGTCTACGAGAAGGCGCCCCGGCCCGTGACCGGTGCCGAGCTGTGCGAGGCGCTCAACCGGCCCGACCTGGCGCGGCTCCTCGGGACGCCCACGGAGATCGCGACCTCGGCTTCCGGCACCAGCAACACCGCCGCCCTGACCGACGGGAAGGTCGCCCAGCCGGAGGCCGAGGTCAGGTTCGACACGTACAGCGTGAATCTGTCGGCCACCTACAACGAGCTGTCGACCGCCCAGTACGTGAACCTTCTGAAGATCGCGGGGACCGAGGGGGAGAAGGACCTCAGGACGCTCACGGTCCTCGGCCGGCCCGCGCTGCTCTCCTCGGACCCCACCATGAAGATCGAGATCAGTCTCGGGGGTGAGGGGTCGAGCGGGCCGGTGCAACAAGGCCCCCTGGCCAGGACGCTGTCCGTGGCGCTCGACAGCAAGGACCGGGGCGGCTCCTACGACATCACCGTGTGGAGCGAGTCCGGGGCCCTCCCTGGCGACAGCGTCCTCCTCGGCATCGCCGAGAAGGTCCTTCCGACGATCCCCCTGCGCAGTGGCCGCTGAGACGTCCCGCCGTCGGCCTCGGCCCAGCCGCGTGACGACGCGGCCACGTGACGAGGTGGCTGCCGAGGTGCCGAACGAGAGCTGGTGGCCCCCAAGAGGCTCAGTGGTGCAGTACACCCGCCCGCTCGGGCGTGTGGCTGGCGACCACGTGGCCCGCACCGGCGGGCTCCCGCCGCCGGTCCACCACGTACGCCACCGCGGCCACCGCGAGGCCCAGGGCCGCCAGCACCGCACCCGCCGACGCGGGCGACGTCACGCCGAAGCCCGCAGCGAGAACCAGGCCACCGGTCCAGGCGCCGCCTGCGTTGGCCAGGTTGAACGCGGCCTGGTTGGCGGAGGAGGCCAGCGACGGGCCCGCCGCCGCCTTCTCCATCACCATCATGGTGAGCGGCGAGCCCGTCACGAACGCCGCAACGCCCAGCAGGAACACGGCCAGCGCACCGCCCCACGCCGTCGTCATCAGCGGCGGGAACAGGGCCAGGACGGCCACCAGTGACGTCAGACCGCCGAACAGCGTGGCGCGCATCGCGTGGTCGGCGAGCCGCCCGCCCAGCAGGTTGCCGATCGTCGCGCCGACACCGAACAGCGCCAGCAGCAGGGTCACGCTGGAGTCGGCGTACCCGGCGCCGTCCGTCAGCATCGGTGTGATGTAGCTGTAGGCGGAGAACAGCGCGCCGAATCCGGCGACCGTCGTACCCAGCGCCAGCCACACCGGCAGCGAACGCAGGGCGGCCATCTCGCCGCGCAGGCCGGCCGTGGGGGCGGCGGCCCGGTCGCGCGGGATCAGCAGGGCCAGCGACGCTATCGCCACCAGGCCGATCACGCTCACGCCCAGGAAGGTCGCCCGCCAGCCGAGGCGCTGGCCCATGAGGGTGGCGACCGGAACGCCCGCGATGTTGGCCACCGTCAGGCCGAGGAACATCAGCGACACCGCGCGCGCCTTGCGCTCGGGCGCGACCATGTTCGTGGCGACCACCGCTCCCACGCCGAAGAAGGCGCCGTGCGGAAGGCCGCTGAGGAAGCGGGCGGCGAGCAGGGACTCGTTGCCGGGGGCGAACGCGGACAGCGCGTTGCCGGCCACGAACAGCACCATGAGGGAGATCAGGACCGTACGGCGGGGCATGCGCGCGGTGACGGCGGCGAGCAGCGGGGCGCCGATGACGACGCCGAGCGCGTACGCGGCGACCAGGTGTCCGGCGGTGGGGAGGGAGATGTTCAGGTCGTCGGCGACTTCGGGCAGCAGGCCCATCATCACGAACTCGGTCGTGCCGATGCCGAAGGCACCTACGGCGAGGGCGAGCAGGGCCAGAGGCATGGAGGGGCCTGTGCCTTTCGGAGAGAGTTCCGTCATCTTATGTTCAAGTACGAAACAAAGTCTCCCCGGCCCGGTATTCCGGGAGGTTACGACGTGGCGACCTTCACACGAGCCGCGACCGGCAAGTGGTCGCTGCCCGTCTCCGGCAGCGTCCACGAGGTGACAGGCTCCACTCCCGTCACCATGATCTGGTCGATCCGCGCCATGGGGAACGACGCCGGCCAGCTGAAGCCGAACCCACTGCCCGCGGCGCCCTGCGCGGAGCGCATCTGGGAGGTGACGGCGTTGAGCGAGCGGTCGTTCATCGTGCCGTTGAGGTCGCCGAGCAGGACCTTGCGGCTCAACGGGTCGGCGGCGATCGCCTCACCCAGCGCGTCCGCGCTCTTGTCGCGCTGATGGGCCGTGAACCCGGCCTGGAGCTTCACCCGGACCGAGGGCAGGTGGGCGACGTAGAAACCGACCGCCCCCTCGGGGGTGGTCACCGTGGCGCGCATCGCGCGGACCCAGCCCAGCTTGATGTCCACGGCCGCCACATCGGCCAGCGGGTACTTGCTCCACAGCCCGACCGTGCCCTGCACGGAGTGGTACCGGTACGTCGCCGCCAACGCCTTCTCGTACACCGGGACGGCCGTCTCGGTCAGCTCCTCCAGGGCCAGGACGTCAGCGCCGGAGGCGGCCACGTCGCGGGCGGTGCCGGAGGGGTCGGCGTTGTCGGCGTTGACGTTGTGCGTGGCGACGGTGAGGTCGCCGCCGCTGCCGGTCTTGTCGCCGAGCAGCCCGCCGAAGAGGTTCAGCCAGACCACGGCCGGCAGCAGCAGGGCGATCAGCGCGGTCGCCGACCGGCGCACGAACGCCAGCACCAGGAACACCGGGATGAAGACGCCGAGCCACGGCAGGAACGTCTCCGTGAGGCTGCCGAGGTTGCCGAACCGGTTGGGGATGCGCGAGTGCACCAGCATCACCAGCGCGAGCAGCAGCGCGAACGCGGCGACGACGAGGCCGCGGCGCCAGATCCGTGGATCACCGCGCCAGCCCGCCGACAGGCGTCCGACCAGTCGTACAAGCAGGCTCCGGAGTCGGGCTCCTCGCGGCTCGGGACCCGGGCCGCCGTTGTCCGTCTCCGCCACATACGCCTGCTGCGCCATACCGTCGCCTCACTGCCTGCCGTGCATACCGTCTCTCCCCCGTGCGTACGACCCTAGGGGATGATCGGCTCGGATCCCGCCGTCCCATGACGGCCCAACGGGCACGAGGACGAGCGGAGTGCCGCCAGGGGTTCCGGTCACGGACCGTCAGGAGTGCTTCGTGACGGAACGCGCACATTCGGCCGCGTCCGCCGGGGAACTGACGGACCGTGGGGCGCCGGCCTCGCCGACGGACCGCGGGGCGGGGGGCCGCAGACCGTCGAGCAGGGTGTCCACGATCCGTTGGGCGAGGCCCTCGGTGAGGTCGGCGTCGGGCCGCAGGACGGCACGGACCAGCATCGGGCCCATGAACAGGTCGTTGACCAGCTCGACATCGAGGTCGCTACGGAGTTCACCGTCGCGCTGCCCGCGTCGCAGGACTTCCATGCCCAGCTTCCGCCGGGGCGCGATGACCGTGCTGTGGTACGCCTCCCAGATCCTGGGGCTGCTCTTCATCTGGGCGTGCGCGGTGCGCAGGATCGCCGAGGACCGGCTGGCGAGCCCGCGCCGGCGCTGCCACTCCAGCAGCGCCACGAGGTCCTCGCGCATGGAGGTGCCGGGGAGTTCGGGGCCGTCCGGCTCGACGGTGCGCAGGACGTCGACGAAGAGTTCCTCCTTGCCCTTCCAGCGGCGGTAGATGGCCGCCTTGCCGACTCCGGCGGTGCGGGCGATCCGCTCGATGGACAGCTCCCCGAGCGGTACGCCCTCCTCCAGCAGCTTCATCGTCCCCTCCACGATGGCCTGTTCCACGGCCTCGCTGCGGGGCCGCCCCCGGACGGGCCGCACGGACCGCCCGGCGGCGTTCCCGCTGCCGGCGGACGTCACGGCCGTCCTGTCTCTGTGTGTACCAGTTCGGCGTCCCTCGCCGTCTCGTCGGGCTCCTTCGGCCGGCCCGGCAGGAACAGGGCCACGACGAGCGCGCCGACGAGGGCGACACCGGCCCCGCACAGTGCGGTGACGTGCATGGCGTGCAGGAAGGCGTCGTTGGCCGGGCCGACGAGGGACTCGCCGCGCGGGCCGAGCTTCGCCGCGACGCCCAGGGTCCCCTCGATCGACTCCCCCGCCGTGTGGCGCAGCCCGGCCGGTACCGCGCCGAGCTTGTCCTCGATGCCGGTGCGGTACGCCGCCGACAGCACGGAGCCGAGTACGGCGATGCCGAGCGCGCCGCCGACCTGGCGGAAGGTGTTGCTGAGCGCGGACGCCGAGCCGGCCTTCTCGCGGGGCAGCGACTGCATGATGACGACGCTGGTCGGCGTCATGATGTGGGCCATTCCGGCGCCCATGAAGAAGAAGACGACCTCCAGCAGCCAGATCGGCGTGTCCTCGTCCAGCGTGGCGAAGGCGACCAGCGACGCCGCGATGAGGAGCATGCCGCCCGTGGTCGTGGCCTTGTTGCCGAAGCGGTCCACGACCAGCCGGGCGCGCGGCGCGAAGACCAGCTGGGCGACGGCCAGCGGCAGCATCAGCAGGCCGGTCTGCAGCGGCGAGTAGCCGCGCACGCTCTGGGTGTAGAAGACGGCGAAGAAGGTCACGCCCATCAGCGCGAAGAAGACCAGCGCGATGACGCCGATCGCGGCCGAGAACACCTTGTTGCGGAAGTGGCCGATGTCGATGGACGGGTGGTCGCTGCGCTTCTCGAACACCACGAACGCGGCGAGGACCACCAGTCCGCCGAGGATCGTCGCCAGCACCGTCGGATCGGTGAAGTCGGCCAGCTCGCCGCCCTTGATGATGCCGTAGACGAGCAGGACCAGGCCGACGACGGACAGGACGACACCGACGGGGTCGATCCGGCCGGGAGCGGGGTCGCGCGAGTCCGGCACCAGCCACACCATCAGCACGATGGCGGTGATCACGATCGGCACGTTGACGAGGAAGACCGAGCCCCACCAGAAGTGGTCGAGGAGGAGGCCACCGGTGATGGGTCCGATGGCGATGGCGAGACCGACGCCGCCGGCCCAGATGCCGATCGCCTTGGGCTGTTCCTCGCGCTCGAAGATGTTCATCAGGACGGCGAGGGTCGCCGGCATCACGAACGCGGCGCCGAGGGCCATCAGCGCACGGAAGGCGATGAGCTGGGCGGGTGAGCCGGACTCGGCGGCGAGCGCGGAGCCGATGCCGAAGACCGCGAGGCCGCCGAGCAGCACCTTCTTGCGGCCCAGCCGGTCGCCCAGCAGTCCGGCGGAGAACAGCAGGCCCGCGAAGACGAGCGTGTAGGAGTTGATGGCCCACTCCAGCTCGCTCTGGCCGGCGCCGAGGCCGACGGGGGGCGGGGTGGAGATGGTCTTGACGGCGACGTTCAGGATCGAGTTGTCGAGCACCACGATCAGCAGGCTCAGCATCAGCACGCCGAGGATCGCCCAGCGACGCCGGTGCACGGCTTCCGGTACGCGGGGGGACGCGGGAACGGCGGGAGTGGTCATGCTTCGAGCGTAGACCCATTTCGATACGGCACCGTCTCGTATCGAATCCTCTTACTGAGGTTTTACCCACAGGGGGTGCTCTGGCCCTCCCTGGCACGAAGTGCCACCATGGATGTGGTCCGGGGACGCCGTGAGGGCGCCTCGAGATGACGAAGGAGCCGTTGCAATGACGCAGCTTTCGGCTGCCCAGACGAAGTCCTCCGACGGCAGCAAGGCGCTGTACGGAGGAAAGGGCACACGCCGCATCACCGTCCGCGACATCGCCGCCGCCAAGGAGCGGGGCGAGAAGTGGCCCATGCTCACCGCGTACGACGCGATGACCGCGTCCGTCTTCGACGAAGCCGGGATCCCCGTGATGCTCGTCGGCGACTCGGCGGGCAACTGCCACCTCGGGTACGAGACCACCGTGCCCGTCACCCTCGACGAGATGACCATGCTCTCGGCCGCCGTCGTGCGCGGCACCCAGCGGGCCCTCATCGTCGGCGACCTGCCCTTCGGGTCCTACCAGGAAGGTCCCGTGCAGGCCCTGCGCAGCGCGACCCGGCTGGTCAAGGAGGCCGGGGTCGGGGCCGTGAAGCTGGAGGGCGGCGAGCGGTCGCACCGGCAGATCGAGCTGCTCGTCGAGTCCGGCATCCCGGTCATGGCCCACATCGGGCTCACCCCGCAGTCCGTGAACGCCATGGGCTACCGCGTGCAGGGGCGTGGCGAGGAGGCCGCCGCGCAGCTGCTGCGGGACGCGAAGGCCGTCCAGGACGCGGGGGCCTTCGCGGTCGTGCTGGAGCTGGTGCCTGCGGAGCTGGCGGCCGAGGTGACGCGCGTGCTGCACATCCCGACGGTCGGGATCGGCGCCGGTGCCGAGACGGACGCGCAGGTGCTGGTCTGGACGGACATGATGGGGCTGACCGGGGGGCGCGTCCCCAAGTTCGTGAAGCAGTACGCGAACCTCCGTGAGGTCATGGGGAACGCGGCGAAGGCGTTCGCGGAGGATGTCGTCGGCGGAACGTTCCCGCAGGACGAGCACTCCGTCCACTAGAGCCATCTCGGTACGACGGGCAGCCCGCCGACTTCCCCCATCGGCGGGCTGCCCCCTTTGCGTTTCTCGCCCCCGCCGCCCCTTCCCGACCCGAACCTGGGGGCTGCGCCCCCAGACCCTCCTGTCGTCGCTCCGCGCCTCGTCCTCAGACGCCGGACGGGCTGAGTTGCCTGACCCTCGCCTTTTATCCCACCGAGTCGGATGGTGGGTGGGCATGGGCCAGGGGCCCCCGCCACCCCCGCCCCTGTCGGCCGGATGTCGGCGGCTGTCGGGCGCGTGTAGGTCGTTTGTCGGTGAGGGGTGACAACGTCAACCGCATGACACGCATCGACAACAACCCCAGCGGCGCGTCCCGCGCCGTCACCGTGCGGGGGCTGGTCAAGCACTACGGGGAGACCAAGGCACTGGACGGGGTCGACCTCGACGTGCGGGAGGGCACCGTCATGGGGGTGCTCGGACCGAACGGCGCCGGCAAGACCACCCTCGTGCGGATCCTGTCCACGCTCATCGCCCCCGACGCCGGCCGGGCGAGCGTCGTCGGCTACGACGTCGTACGCCAGCCCCGCCGGCTCCGCCGCGTCATCGGCCTCACCGGCCAGTACGCCTCCGTCGACGAGAAGCTGGCCGGCTGGGAGAACCTGTACATCATCGGCCGGCTGCTGGACCTGCCCCGCAAGGCCTCCAGGGCCCGCGCCGACGAACTGCTGGAGCGGTTCTCCCTCACTGAGGCCGGCCGGCGTCCGGCGGGGACGTACTCCGGCGGTATGCGACGGCGGCTCGACCTCGCCGCGTCCATGATCGGGCGGCCCGCCGTCCTCTTCCTCGACGAGCCGACCACCGGCCTCGACCCGCGCACCCGCAACGAGGTGTGGGACGAGGTGAAGTCGATGGTCGGCGAGGGCGTGACCGTCCTGCTGACCACCCAGTACATGGAGGAGGCCGAGCAGCTCGCCTCCGAGCTGACGGTCGTCGACAAGGGCAAGGTCATCGCCACGGGCGGCATCGACGAGCTGAAGGCCCGCGTGGGCGGACGGACCCTGCGGGTGCGCCCGGCCGACCCTCTGCAGCTGCGCCCGCTGGCCCACGCGCTGGACGAGCTGGGCATCACCGGCCTGGCCGGCACCGTCGTGGACCTCGAGCGCGGCTCGGTGCTGGTGCCGGTGCTGAGCGACGAGCAGCTCACCGCCGTGGTCGGCGCGGTCACCGAGCGCGGTATCACGCTCTCCTCCATCACCACCGAACTGCCCAGCCTGGACGAGGTGTTCCTGTCCCTCACCGGCCACCGTGCCGGTGCGCCGCAGGGCACCGTCCCGGCCGGCAAGACCCTTGAGGAGGCCGCCGTATGAGCGCCGCCACCGCCACTCTCACGCCGGCCGGCCCGAAGCGCGCCGACACGCCCATCTCGCTGCGGGCCCATCTGCGCCACACCGGCGCGCTGATACGCCGCAACCTGCTGTGGATCCGGCAGGACCCGGAGTCGATGTTCGACGCGATCCTGTTCCCGGTCGTCTTCACCCTGCTGTTCGTGTACGTCTTCGGCGGCTCCATCGGCCAGTCGCTGGGCGGCGGTCAGGAGGCGTACGTCCAGTACGTCGTGCCCGGCCTGCTGGCCATGACGGGGATGAACATGGCGCAGGGGGTGGGCACCGGGTTCAACCAGGACTTCAACTCCGGTGTCATGGACCGTTTCCGGTCGCTGCCGATCGGGCGCGGCTCGGTGCTCTTCGCGAAGATCGCCGTCGAGCTGATGCGGATGCTGTTCGCGACGGTGGTCCTGGTGATCGTCTCGTTGCTGGTCGGCTTCGACATCACGAGCTGGCCCGGTCTGCTGGCCTCTGTCGGACTGTCGGCGGCGTTCGGGTTCGCCCTGATGTGGGTGTTCCTCACGCTCGGCGTGACGATGAAGAACGCGCAGTCCGTGCAGGCGATGGGCTTCCTGGTGCTGATGCCGCTCCAGTTCGGCTCGTCGATCTTCGCGCCGACCGCCTCGATGCCGGGCTGGCTGCGCAACTTCACCGAGTTCAACCCGCTGTCGGCTCTCGCGGACGCGGCCCGCGGGCTGATGATCGGCGGTCCGGTCGCCCACGGCCTGTGGGTGACGCTGGCCTGGTCGGTGGGGCTCACCGCGGTGATGGCGCCGATCTCGATCCACAAGTTCCGCACCAAGGCCTGACCGGGTGCGTCACACCAGGGCGGCGGCTGCCTCGTAGGAGAGGCCGCCGCCCTCGGCGTACGCGGCGGTGTACGCCTCCTCACCGAGAGCGGCGCGGGCCCCGGCACTGGCCCGCTCCCGGCACTCGGCCTCCAGGCGCGGCGAGATGTGCCGGGGCGGCAGGTGGGCCTCGGCGGCGCCCAGGCAGCGGGCAGCGGTCCGGGCGCGGGCGCCGTCCCCGGTGTCGGTCCCGTCGAGGGCGATGGCCGCGATGGTCAGGTAGAAGGAACGAAGGTGCGGGGCGATGGCCGTGGACAGCGGGTCGTTGGCCTGCCGCAGGGCCTTTCGGATCGCGACCAGCGCCTCCTCGTAGCGCGATTCGACCACGTCGAGCCAGGCCTGCGCGCCGAGGATCATGGCGTCGAAGACGACGAAGTGTGCGAGGCCGAACTCCTCGCGCAGCAGCCGCAGTTGCTCACGCCCCTCGGCGGTGCGGCCGGTCATGGCGAGATGGCCGCAGAGGAAGAGCCGGGCGGCGGGCAGGGCTTCGCTGACGGCGCCGTCGGCGCGGTCGATGACATCGCGCAGCAGACGTTCGCCGCGCTCCTGCTGGCCGGCCTCCAGCAGCGCGCTGCCGAGCCGGGCCTGAAGGACCGCCGACTGGCTGCGGGCGTCCAGCCGTTCGGCGTACACCATGGCGGCCTCGTAGTCGGCCGCCGCCCTGCCGTGGGCGCCCATCCGCTCGTGGGCCTCGGCGCGCGCGGAGAGGGCCTCGGCGGTGCCCCAGGCGTCGCCGAGGCGGCGGAAGATCTCCAGGGACTCGTCGGCGTCGCGGGTCGCGTCACCCGCCCAGTCGGAACGGTTGGCCAGCAGGTTGGCGCGCATCTGGAGACAGACGGCCAGCTCCCATTCGTAGCCGGGGGTCTCGCGGGCGGTGCGGATGTTGGCGTCGACGATGACGCGGATGCGTTCCATGTCGCCGGTGAGCATGACGGCGTAGAACCAGAGCAGGCCCGGACTGCGGCAGGTCTGCGGGAGGCCGGGGGTGTAGGTGTCGGCGATGGCCCGCAGTTTGGCCTGGGCGGCAGGTGTCTGCCAGGCGTCCAACTCCGTTTCCATGCAGGCGAGATGGGCGAGGTGCACGCCGCGCCGGGCCTCGACGAGGACCTCGCCGGTCATCGGCGGCGGGGCGTCGGTGCAGGGTGTCCACACGGGTGCGGCGGGGCGTACGGGCTCCGTGAAGGGGTCGGGGCCGAGGGACATCACCTCGCGGCACCAACCGCGGGCCTCGATGCGCAGGTCGCGCATCTGCCAGTACGTGACGAGCGAGTGGACCAGGCAGAGCGCCTCCTGCTCGTCGCGCTCGGCGACGGCGCGGCGCAGCGCGGTGCGCAGGTTCTCGTACTCCAGCTGGAGCCGGTCGATGGCCGCCCGCTGCCCTCGGCCGCGCAGTGACGGCTCGTTGGTGCGGGCGAGTTCGCGGTAGTACGTCAGGTGCGCGCGCTCGGCGCGGGGGCGGCTCCCGGACTCGTCGAGGCGGGCGGCGGCGTACTCGGCGACGGTCTCCAGGAGCCGGTAGCGCATCCGGCCGTCGGGGGCGGGCGCGGCCACGACGAGGGACTTGTCGACGAGGGAGCCGAGCGCGTCGAGGGCGGCCGGGCCGCAGACGGCCTCGGCGGCGGCGAGGTCGCAGCCGCGGGCGAACACGGACAGATGGCACAGGACCTCGCGTTCGTCCTCGTCGAGCAGGTCCCAGGACCAGTCGACGACCGCCCGCAGGGTCTGCTGGCGGGGCAGGACGGTACGGCTGCCGGAGGTCAGCAGCCGGAAGCGGTCGTCGAGCCGGTCCGCGATCTGGCGGGGGGTGAGCATGCGCAGGCGGGCGGCGGCCAGTTCGATGGCGAGCGGCAGGCCGTCCAGGCGGCGGCAGATCTCGGCGCAGGCCTCGGGGTCGTCGTCGACGCGGAAGCCGGGGCGGGCGGCCGCTCCGCGCTCGGCGAGCAGCCGCAGCGCGGCCGGTTCGGGCAGCGGCTCCACCGGCCGCAACAACTCGCCCGGTACGCCGAGGGGTTCGCGGCTGGTGGCGAGGACCGTCAGTTCCGGGCAGCGCTTGAGCAGCTCCTCGACCAGGTGGGCGGCCCCCTCGACGACGTGTTCGCAGTTGTCGAGGACGATCAGCATCCGGCGGCGGGCGCAGTGCTCGGCGAGGCGTTCCACGGGGTCGTCGAGCCGTTCGGCGACCGCCGCCCGCATCTCCTCGGCGCCGGCGCCGTAGAGCACGGTCTCGCGGGCTCCCACGGCGGTGAGGACGGCCTGCGGTACGGCGTCGGGGTCGGCGACCGGCGCCAGCTCGGCCAGCCACACCCCGTCCCGGGCGATGTCACCCGCGCTCTCGGCGGCCTCCTGCGACAGCCGGGTCTTACCGGCCCCGCCCGGCCCCAGCAGCGTGACCAGCCGGGCACCGGCCAGGTCCCCGTGGATGGCCTCGATGTCCCCTTCCCGCCCGACGAAGGAGGTGAGGCGGGCGGGAAGGGGACATCGAGGCCATCCACGGGGACC
>NZ_JARGEF010000167.1:0-19062 GCF_033794725.1 Streptomyces sp. ID05-39B
CCTGTGTGATTGCGCTCCCCCCAACAGCGGTCGGAAAAGCTTGGTACTGTCACCGGGACGAACTCGCCTGGCTACACGTCTGTGATCAGTAAGTCTTCCAGACCTAGGCCGAGGCGCAGTTGCGCGACCGTTGGCAGCGCCGACGGTCCAGTCGATCGGCTCCGGCCCCGCCGCCGGGGCGGTCGACGAGAGACGGATCAGCCGGGACTCGCAGTGGTCGAGCCAGCGCGCCTCGGCCTCGGTCTGGAAGATCAGCTGCTCCAGGACGAGGAGCCAGGCGATGTCGTCCCGCTCCCCGACCCCGTTCTTCTCCACGGCGGTGAGGGCCTGCGCCTTCAGCCGGGTGTAGTCCTGCATGGCCTTCACGGTGTGCCGGCGCTGGGACTGGATGACGTCACGGATGTCGACCCCGGGCGCCCCGACGGCCATGGCCAGCTTGATGGCCAGCTCGTCACGGGCCGGGCTGGTGCGGTCGACGGGGTTCTCGAACCAACTGCGCAGTTCGGCGCGACCGCTGTCGGTGATCGCGTAGAGCGGATGGCCGGCCTCGTCCTCGCCGTCCTGCACGACCATGCCGTCGCGTTCAAGCCGGCTGAGCGTCGTGTAGACCTGACCCACGTTGAGCGGCCAGGTGGAGCCGGTGCGGGACTCGAACTCCGTACGGAGCTGTGAGCCGTAGCGCGGGCCGCGTTCGAGGAGGGCGAGGAGCCCGTGGCGGATGGACATACCGAGTATGTATACCGAGTAAGTCCGCGCGGACAACCGTCCTGAGGCGGACGCCGGATGTCCGACTCAAGGGGGACCCGGGCCGTCGCGAGCCGCTCAGCGGCGGCGCATCCGCACCCCGAGGAAGCCGATACCGAGGCCCACCAGAGCCAGTCCCACGCCAGCGTGAACACGGGAATCCGCCGGTCGGAGAGGTCGAGGGGGGCCTCGGTGCCGGTCCGGTGAGCGGCCGCCGACAGCTCCGCGGGCGAGCTCACGGCGGCCGGGGCGTCCGTCTCGGGTACCGCCTCGACTCCCTCGTCCGACTCCTCGGCAGGCTCCTCCTCTGTTGCCGTTTTGGTACGAGCGGGCTTCGCCGTGCTCGTGCAGGACGGCGAGCCGGAGGCGTCGGCCGGTCGGTCGGGCGGGGTGGGTGGACGGCATGGGCTTCGAACCGGTCCTGTCCACTTCCTCGCGAACCCGGACACGGGCCGCAGTCTCCCACCGGCGGGCCATCTGTGTGAGTTCCTCCCGGCCGGTCTGCTCGGTCGTCCGCCGATGACCGGGGGTTCGGTTTCCCGAACCCCCGATTCGGGGGCGGGCACGATCGATCGCCGTCCTCCGCCCGCCGAGGATGAGGACATGGCTGAGACGGCGACGGATATAGGGACGGGCACAACCGCCCGAGCGGAAGACCTGCACCGTGAGTACGGACGCGGCGCCGCCGCCGTGCGGGCGTTGCGCGGGGTGTCGGTGGCCTTTGCGCCTGGAACGTTCACGGCGGTGATGGGGCCCTCGGGCTCCGGCAAGACCACTTTGCTGCACTGCCTGGCGGGGATGGACCGACCCACTCGGGGCTCCGTCTGGTGGGGCGGTACTGAGGTGTCCCGGCTGCCCGAGCGGCGGCTGGCGGCACTGCGGCGCAGTCGGGTCGGGTTCGTGTTCCAGGCGTTCAATCTGATGCCCGCGATGACGGTCGCGCAGAATATCGAGCTTCCCGGCCGACTGGCCGGCGAGCGGCACGACCGGGGCCGGGTGCTCGACGCGCTCGCCCGGGTGGGACTGGCCGGGCGCGAGCGACACCGGCCAGGGCAGCTGTCCGGTGGGCAGCAGCAGCGGGTGGCCATCGCCCGGGCACTGGTCTCCCGTCCTCCGGTGCTGTTCGCCGACGAGCCGACCGGCGCGCTCGACCGGGCCACCGGCCACGAGATCCTCGCCCTGCTGCGCGCCGGTGTGGATGAGGACGGCAGGACCTGCGTGATGGTGACCCACGATCCGGTGGCCGCCGGGTACGCGGACCGGGTGCTGCTGCTCGCCGACGGCGTGGTGGTGGACGAGCTCGACCGACCCACTGCCGCCCAGGTCGGCGAATGCCTGAGCCGGCTGGGTGGGGGAGGGCTGTGACCTTGCTCGCGCTCGGGCAGATGCGCCGCCGTCCGGCTGCCTTCGTCGGTCTGGCGGTCGCGCTCTTCCTCGCCGTCGCCACCCTGACGCTGTTCGGCTCGCTGTTCGCCGCCGACATCACCGCCCCGGCGGCAGCCCGGAAGGCGACGACCGGGCCCAGCCTGATGGTGATCGCCGGCGCCTTCGGTGAGATCGCCGTGCTGGTCGCCTTCTTCGTCGTGGTCAATGCGCTGGGGTTCGCGCTCCGCCAGCAGCACCGGGAGCTGGCCCTGCTGCGCACCATCGCGGCGACACCCCGCCAGGTGCGGCGTCTGGTCCGTGGCCAGGTCGTCATGACCACGCTGTTGGTGACCGTGCCGGGCGGGGCCGCCGGCACCGCGGCGGCCCAGAGCTTCCTCACCGAGCTGCAGCGGCGAGGAATGGCGGCGCCGGGCGTGCGGGTGCCGGGGACCCCGATACCGGTGCTCGTGGCGCTGGCCATCGCACTGGCCGTCGGCCTGGCGGCCTCGGCCGTGGCGGCGCGGCGGATCTCCCGGATCGCGCCCGCGGCCGCCCTCACGGCGAGTTCGACCGAGCAGGGGCGGACGGGTGCACTGCGTCTGCTCGCCGCAGTCGGCGTGCTGATGGGCGGCGGCCTGCTGCTTCGGCTGGCCGCGACGCGGCCGGCGGAGCAGGTGGACAAGGCGGGGCAGGCGGCGTTGCTCGGCTCGCTGGTGCTGCTGGTTGCGGTCGCTCTGGCGGGCCCGCTCGCGGCGCGCGTCCTGGCGGCCGCGCTGGGCGCACCGGTACGGGCGCTGGCACCCGGTGTGGGATGGCTGGCCGACGCCGACCTGCGCGGGTACGCGCGGCGACTGTCGTCCGCCGTGGTGCCGGTCGCACTGCTCGTGGGCCTGTCGGGCACCATGCTGATCATGACAAGTACCGCCGAGCACGCTGCGGGCGCAGCGGCGTCCAGCGTCACTTCCGCCACGGATGTCTGGCTGCGTCAGGTCGAGTTGGCGCTGCTCGTCTGCTTCGCCGCCGTCTCCACCGTCAACACCCTGGTCGCCGTGACCGCCGAACGGCGCCGCGAGTTCGCACTGCTGCGGCTGGTCGGCGCGACCCGGTCGCAACTGCTGCGCATGCTGACCGCGGAGGCGGTGCTGACCACGGCGGTGGGGGTCCTGCTCGGCGCGGCGGTTGCGGGCGCCGCGTCGGCGGCGTTCAGCACGGCGGTGAGCGGGTCGCCGTTGCCGTCCCTCCCGGTGGCCGGCTGCTGGTGGATCGCCGCGGGCGCGACGGCGCTGACCGTCCCCGCCATCCTGGCCACGGGCCTGCGGGCGGTTCGCGGTCCGGCGGCGGAGCTGGTGGGAGGTAGCCGTGACTGAGCGCGGCGACGGGCCGGCTGCCGAGGGTACGGCCTGCGAACAGACACCCACCCGGAACACGGTGACGGGCGCGCCGCCCGCCGGCTCGGCGCTGTCGCCCGCCTCGGGCGGGCCTGCTCAGGTCCCCGGGGCCGACCGTGGCTGAGCAGCGGCGATACCTCTCGGTCCGGGGCGGCGAATGGGTCTTCGCCGCCGTCGGGCTGCCGCTCGCCCTGCTCGGCGGAGCCTACGCACTCTCCGTCCTTTACGCGGGAACGCTGCTCTCGCTCACCGTGTTCGGCCTGCCGTTCGTGGCCGCCGCGCTGATGGGCGCGCGTGGTCTCGGCGCGCTGCACCGGCAGCTGGTCGGCCGGTTGCTCGGCGAGCACGTCGAGGCGCCGGCCAGACTGGCCCGCCCAGTGGGCGTGGTCGCCCATGGTCGTGTCGTGCTGACCGACCCGATCGCCTGGCGGTCACTGCTCTATCTGGTGCTGCGGTTGCCGCTCGGCGTGCTCGGGTTCGCCGCCGCAGTGGCGCTTCCCCTCGGCTGCGGCTGGCTGATCGGTTTCCCGCTCTGGGGACGCCTGCTGGAACCGGGCCCGCGGCCCGCCACCTGGCTGGATGCCGCCTCCCTGCCGCTGGGCCTGGTGATCCTGTCCGCAGTGCCCGGCGCGGTTCGGGGGCTGAGCGGAGCGAACCGGCGGCTCGCCCGGCTGCTGCTCGGACCGGCCCGTGCTCAGCGGCGCGTCCGGGAGCTGGAGACCGCCCGCGCCACCCTCCTCGCGCAGAACACCGACCAGCTCCGCCGCCTGGAGCGTGACCTGCACGATGGCACTCAAGCTCGGCTGGTCGCCCTGGCCATCACCCTCTCGCTGGCCGAAGACGCGCTCGCTCCCGCCTCCGGCCCGGACCTCGTACGGCTGCGCACCCTGGTGGACCGCGCCCGCGGCCAGACCGACGACACCGTCACTGAACTGCGGCGGCTCACTCGCGGCATTCACCCGGTGGCGCTGGACGGCGGCCTCAGCGAGGCATTGCCAGGGCTCACCGCCACCTCCCCAGTGCCGGTCGCCCTCCGTCTGAACCTGCCGGAACGACCGGACCAAGTGGTCGAACGAGCCCTCTACTTCTGCGCCGCCGAGCTGCTGACCAACGTCGCCAAGCACAGTGGTGCCCGCTCGGCCGAACTCGAGGCGAGCGTGAACGACGGCCGGGTCCACCTGTCCGTGCGCGACGACGGCCGCGGCGGTGCGGCGCTCGGCGTCGGCACCGGCCTGACGGGCCTGGCCGAGCGGCTCGCGGCGGTGGACGGTGCTCTGCGCATCGACAGCCCGCCCGGCGGACCGACTGTGGTCACCGCCGAGCTGCCGACGCGTCTGTGACGGCCGATTGACTCCCGTTCTCCGCCAGGTAGGTGAGGACGGCCTTCACCCGGCGGTTGTCGGTGTCCGTCGCCCGTAGACCGAATTTGGTGAAGACGGCGGCGACGTGTTTCTCCACCGCCCGCTCCGACACCACCAGCAGCGCGGCGACGGAGCGGTTGGAGTGCCCTTGCGCCATCAGCTCCAGCACCGCGCGCTCGCGAGGCGTCAGGGTGTCCACCCGGCTGCGCTGTCCACCACGCATCAGCTGGGTGACGATCTCCGGGTCGAGTGCCGTGCCCCCGTCGGCGACCCGGTACAGCGCGTCCACGAACTCGGAAGTGCGGGCGACGCGTTCCTTCAGCAGGTACCCGATGCCCGCCGCACCGTCCGCCAGCAGCCGGTAGGCCCAGGTGGTCTCGACGTGCTGGGAAAAGACCACGATGCCGACTTCGGGCGTCCTCGCGCGGATCTCCACGGCAGCGCGGATGCCCTCATCAGTCTGTGTGGGCGGCATCCGGATATCCACCACGGCCACGTCGGGCCGGTGCTCGACCACCGCGGCGAGCAACCCGGGCGCCGTCCCGGTGGTGGCCACCACCTCACACCCGCGGGCGCCGAGCAGCTCGACCATGCCGTCACGGAGAACAACGGAGTCCTCGGCCAGTACCACGCGCAGACGCCTGTCGATCACGACGCCATTATCGGCCCGGCAGGCGTTCGGCGCGCACGTACAGACGGGATGCCTCCACGTACTCGATGCAGGCGTCTCGAAGAACCTGCCGGCGCCACTGCTCGTGCGCGGCATCGCCTCTGTCACCGACCTCGGCCTTGGTGAAGTGCGTGCTCGGGTGGTGGTCACTGTTCGAACCTCCCCCGTGACGTCCGACACCTAGTCACCGCAACACACGTCAGCGACGAAGACGCGGTGCGCACCGAGGCCTACGAAGGTGTCTCCGTTGGGTGGACGGCACAGAAATGGCGGCCGGAACAACTCGTGGACCTGATCGAGCAGGCTGGACTGCGCCCGGTCGCCGAACTTCGGCTCCCTGCGGATGAGCAAAGCGGCCGGGTCTGGTGGTCATGGCCGAGCGTCCTGTCTGAGGACCAGGCACCGGAGGCGGCACAGGGCCCCGTGCCGGGACCCGTCACCTGACCGCCTGCCGTTGTTTTCCGTTCGGATACTCCCCAGGGGCCGTACCGAAAGCCTCGCCGTACCGGCCGCCATGGGGAAGAGTTCCCCTCCAGGCTCATGGGTACGGGTACAGGGATCCATGAATCATCGAACGGGGGAACGATGCCGGAGATCGAACTGTCGGCCGGGACGATCGACTACCAGGACACCGGCGGTGCCGGGCCGGTGCTGGTGTTCGGGCACGGGCTGCCGATGAACGAGACGCAGTGGCGCAAGGTCGTACCGCTGCTGGACGGGTACCGCTGCGTCCTGCCCACGCTGCCCCTCGGCGGTCACCGCCGGCCGATGAACCCGGACGCCGATCTCTCCCACCGGGGTGTCGCACGGCTGCTGGGCGAGTTCGTCGAACGGCTCGGCCTGGACGACGTGACCCTCGTCCTCAACGACTGGGGCGGGGGCCAGTTCCTGGTGACGGAGGAGCAGGGCCACAGGGTCGGGCGGATGGTGCTCGTGGCCTGTGAGGCGTTCGACAACTTCCCCCCGGGACCGGCGAAGGCGGCAGCGGCCGTGTGCAGGATCCCCGGCGGCGTACGGCTTCTGACCCAGCTGATGCGCGTCCCCGTGTTCCGCGACAACCGCAAGGGGTACGGCGGGATGAGCCTGCGCGGGATTCCGGACGAGGTCATGGAGGACTGGTTCGCTCCGGCGACCCGGAGCAGGGCCGTTCGCCGGGACTTCGCCAAGTTCGCCACCTCGGCGCCCGATCGCGCGACCTTGCTGGCCTGGAGCGAGCGACTCCGTGACTACGACCGCCCCGTACTGGTCGTCTGGGCCACCGAGGACCGGTTGATGCCACGTGAACACGGGCCCCGGCTGGCCGCGTTGTACCCGAAGGGCCGGCTGATCGAGATCGCCGGCTCCTCCACCCTCGTACCCGAGGACCAGCCGGAACAACTCGCCGCAGCGATGCGGGACTTCCTGATCGGGACGGGAGCGGATCCGGCCGGGGTGTGAGCGGTTGAGCGCGGGACACCGGTGGAGCCGCTCGGGGCCGGCGGCCGGACGGTCGGCCGGATGGTCGGCCGGATGGACCGACGGCGGCCGTCGACCGGCCGTCGTCAGCGGGTCTGCAGCCAGAGCGCCAGCAGGCCGACCACAGCCGTGCCGGCGCCGTAGCACGCGCCGCGCAGGAACTGGTCGGCCGCGATGCGCCGGCGGCGCGAGAGCCACCGGGTGATGTCGCACAGCACCCGTCGCCGGCGTGCGGCCGTGGCGGACAGCCGCCGTCCGGCGGCCTCCCGCCGGGGCGGCTCCAGGGGGCACCCCGACCGGGCGCGCCGTAACCTCATGGCTGCTGCACCTTCCTTTCTCCGGAGAGGGGTCATCGCGCGGCGAGGGCCGGGGCGAGGGGGTGGGCGGCCCGGGCCGGGCGGAGCGGGCGGAAGGTGACCTTGCCGTCGGCGTCGACGCGGGCGCCGTGCACGGCGGGTTCGGGCAGGCTGTTGTAGTGGAAGGGCGTGGAGAAGTAGTACGCCCCGGTGTCCGGTACGACGACGAGGTCCCCGGTGTCGAGACGGGGCAGTGTGCGGTCGCGGGCCAGCAGATCACCGGCGAAACAGCAGGGGCCGGCGATGTCCTGGGCCACGGGCGGGCTGGTCTTGGCGGTGCCGCCGGGGTCGTAGGCCTCGATCCGCAGGGGCCAGGCGTCGGGGGCGAACACGGTTCGGGTGGCGACCTGGGCGCCGGCGTGGGTGATCGCGATGGGGCGGCCGCCGACGGTCTTGGTGTACTCGACGTACGCGGCCATGAAGCCGTTCTTCGCCAGGACCGAGCGGCCGAACTCGGTGACGATCTCGTAGTCGCCGCAGAACAGGGCGGGCGCGTGCTCGCGCAGACGGTCCACGTAGGTGTCGAAGCCGGGGGTGGTCTCGTCGTCGGCGAAGTTGACCGGCAGGCCTCCCCCGATGTCGATGCCGGTGACCTGCCGTCGGCCGAGGCGGGCGTTGATCTCCTCGGCGAACGCGACCGCCTTCGCGACACCCCCGGCGATGAGGTCCAGCGGGCAGCCCTGCGAGCCGACGTGCGTGTGCACCCAGGTGAGCCATGGACGGTCCCGGTATGCCTGGAGCAGGCGCTCACGGTTGCCCTCGTCCTCCAGCGGGACGCCGAACTTGGAGGTCGCCGTCGCCGTGCTCATGGCGCTGATCGAGCCGCCGCCGACCTGGGGGTTGACGCGTACGCCGATCCGCGAGCCGGAGGGGCGGGCCGCCAGGATGTCGTCGATCCGTTCGAGTTCCTCGAAGCTGTCCGCGTTCACGGTGACACCGAGGCCGAGGGCCTGGACGAGTTCCGCCCGGGTCTTGGCCGGGGAGTCGAAGACGATGTCCGCCGGATCGAAGCCGGCCTCCAGCGCCTGGGCCAGCTCGCCGGCGCTGGCGACCTCGCAGCCCATGCCGCCCCGGCGCAGCTCTTCGAGGACGGGGACCAGGCAGTTCGCCTTCGCGGCGAAGGCGTGCAGGACCTGGAGGGAGGCGGGGAACGCGGCCCGCAGGGAGGCGACGGTCTCCTCGACGCCGTCGAGGTCGACGAAAGCGGCCAGCAGCGCCGACTCCGGGTCCAGGAGTCCCTGCCGTACGGCCGCCCGCAGTATCCGCTCACGCCGGCCGGCCTTGTCCTCGGCCTGCGAGGCCTGCCTTGCCTGCGTGGCCTGCCCGGCCTGCTTGGCCTGCCCGGTCTGCTTGGCCTGCCTGGAAACACTCATCGCGCCCCTTCCCGGAGCCTGGAACCTTGAGTCTCGACCGCGCACGGTTGTCGTGCGGCGGACCACCAGGCTCCCTCCGGGGCGGGGCGGGTGTCTTCGTCGGGAGTTCCGGTGTTCCGGCCCGCGGTTCTCGCCGTGGAGCGAAATCGCGGGGTGGGGCGGTCGCCGTCGTGCGCGGGCACGAAGGAACCTCCCCTTCATCGTGGCGGCACCCCAGGGCTCACGCCTCCCGGCGGCTCACGCCTGCCAGGCCCTCACGCCGCCCGGTCCCTCACGGCTCGCGGTCGGCGGCGCGCTCCAGCAGGCGCAGTTGGAGCTGGGCGAGGAGGCGGGCGTCCGGGCTGCGCAGGTCGAGGCCGGAGACCTCGGTGAGCCTGCTGATCCGGTGCCGCAGACTGTTCGCGTGCACGCCCAACGCGCGTGCGGTGTCCGGCACATGACCGAAGTGGTCGAGGTAGGCGCGCAGGGTCTCCACCATCGTGCCCCCGCCGTGCCCGGCGTCGTACGCCACAAGGCGCGCCACGGGCGTGTCCGGTGCCGTCCCCGGCCCTGACCCCGTCGCCTGTGCCGCCCCTGTCAGCGTGTCCAGCATCTGGTTCAGGGCGATCGTCTCGGCCACCTCGCTCGCGGAGGCCACGGCACGCTGTTCTCCCGGCGAGAGCAGGGCCCTCAGCGCCAGGTCCGCCGACCGGCGGGACGCGGGCAGGCCGGTCAGGGCGTCGACCACCGTGCCCAAACCGATCCGCGCCTCGGGCCCGAACGTGTCGGCCACCTGCCGGACCAGTGACGTACCCAGTTGGGAGACCTGTTCCTCGGCCCGTCGCGGGTCCTTGTGCAGCCCGCCGAGCAGGATCAGGGCGCCCCGGTCGACCGGCAGGACGACCGGTGTGACGTCGTACGCGCCACAGCACACCGCCAGCAGGGCGCACAGCTTCCCGGCCGTTGCCCCCGCGCCGAAGCCCCCCTTGCGCAAGTCCTCGTTGCGGGAGGCTCCGGGGCGGACCGCCAGGACGGCGCAGTGCCCGTGCGCCGGTATCCCGGTGCGTTCGGTCAGTACGGCGGCGGAGCCCCGTCCGTCGAGGAGGGCGCGGGCCGCGTCCTCGGTCAGCCGGGCGTCCGTGCGGTGGGACCGGTGGTGCAGCAGGTGTCCGGCGGCCACCCGGGCCGCCGACCGCAGGGTGTCGGTGGCGTGCGGCGGGAGGTCGGAGCCGGCGGCCGCCACCCAGATCGATCCCAGGACCTCGCCGCCCGCGCGGACGGCCACCACCAGGCGTTCGGGATTGTCCCCGTGGGCCGGCCGGTGGATGACGTCCCCGGAACCCCACAGGGTGCGGAAGAATCCGGCTTCCCGCATGGCGGCCACCCGCCACTGCGGCACCCGGCGGCCGAGGATCGTCAGGCGGCGCAGTTCGTCCACGTCCTCCTTGGTGGACGAGTACGCGAGGACCCGGGACTCCAGATCCTCGATCGTCACCGCGCCGCCGACCAGGACGGCGACCGCGTCGGCCAGGCCGTTCAGGTCGCCCAGCGGTACGGCGGAGGCGGCCGGATCGGCGGGGACCCCGGCCAGGACCAGGCCCGCCCGCAACGCGCCGACCAGTTCCGTCCAGCCCAGCCACGCCGTACGGAAGAGGAGGGCCGTACCGGCGGCCTCGGCGGCCGTCCGCAGCGCGTCCGGGGGCCGCCCGGACCTGCCCTGGCCGAAGACCACGGCGGTGGCGCCCTCCCGGGCGGCCTCGCGTACGACGTCGAGGGCGGCGGCCGACTGCGGGTCGACGCCCACCGCCAGCAGGAGCTGCCCCCGCGACCGCCCCGGCTCCAGCGGGTCCAGGACCGTGACCCCCTCGACGACGGCCGCCAGACCGCCCGGGGCCACGCACAGCTCCAGCGCGCCGGCCCCCATGACCGACAGCAGCCTCTCCAGCGTCGGCCCCGGTACGGCGTCGTCCCCCGGCCCGGCCATGACGTTCAGCGCCATCCGGCCCCCCTCTTCGCGTCGGCACGGCGTGTGACGGTGAGTGTAGGAGCAGTCACGGCCGTGGGTCAGGGGAACGGGCTCGCGGGACGTACGGCTCAGGCGGCCGCCCGCGCCGTGGCCGCCGCCGACTCGGGCCGCTCCGCCGCGACGCGGCGGCGACGGGTCGGCATGAGCATGGTGGGGTTGGCGACCCCCCAGGCCGCGCCCTTGCAGACGAGTTCCTTGTAGAGGGCGGCGGTGCGTCCGGTCAGGGCCGCCCGGACGGCCCGGTCGTCGGCGGTGACGTACTGGATCAGTCCCTGCCTCCGGCCCAGGGAGATGCACTGGTTGAAGTAGCGCAGCGGCACCTCGGGGATCTTGCCGCGGGTCAGGCGGGCCGCGATGGCGTCGGCGGCCTGCCAGGCGGTGGGGACGCCCGAGGCGCAGGACATGCGCAGGGGCTTGTCGGCGGGGCCCGTCACACTGGCCGCGTCACCGATGGCGTACACGTCCGGGTGGGAGACCGAGCGCATGGTGCGGTCGACGACGATCTGGCCGGTGCCGGTGACCTCCAGGGAGGTGGCCCGCGCGATCGGGTGGACGGCGAAGCCGGTGGTCCACACGGTGACCGCGGCCGGGACGGTGGCGCCGTCCGCGGTGGTGACGTGGTCGGCGGCGACGCCGGTGACGGCGGTGTGCTCGTGCACGGTGATGCCGAGGCCGTCGACGACCTTCCGCACGTGCCTGCGGCCCTTGGGCGACAGCCAGTCGCCGAGGTCGCCACGGGCGGCGAGGGCCACGTCGAGGTCGGGGCGGGACTCGGCGATCTCGGTCGCGGCCTCCAGGCCGGTGAGACCGCCGCCTACGACGACCACGGGCTGTCCCGCGGTCAGCCCGGCCAGGCGCTCGCGCAGCCGGAGTGCTCCGGGGCGGCCGGCGATGTCGTGGGCGTGTTCGGCGGTGCCGGGGACGCCCTGGGGGTTCCAGCCGCTGCCGAGGGCATACACGAGGGTGTCGTACTCCAGTTCCTCGACGCCGTTCGGGCCGGCGTCGGTGCCGGTGACGGACACCATCCTGCGGTCGACGTCCACGGCGGTGACCTTCGCGAGCTTCAGCCGTACGCCGGTGCCCGCGAACATCTCGCTGAACGGACGGGGCCTGAGGTCCTGGCCGACCGCGAGCTGGTGCATCCGCACGCGCTCGACGAAGTCCGGCTCGGCGTTGACGAGGGTGATGGTGACGTCTTCGCTGTGCAGCCGCTTGGCGAGGCGCCCGGCGGCGATGGCTCCGGCGTATCCGGCTCCGAGGACGATGATGCGCTGCTGCATCTCCATGCTCCTGTCTTGGACGGGTTCGCCACTTGAACCGGGCGGCCCCGCGTTTCCTGACAGGAACGCGATGTGAAGCAGCTCACACCGACGGAACCGGCGTCAGAACGGGGTGAGGAGCGGCTCGCCGTGGTCGGTGGCCGCCCACAGCCGCGTCGCGCGTTCGAGCTTGTCGGGGTTGACCTGGCTGCGGAACGCGGCGATGCCCTCGGGGGTGATCTCCAGGCAGGTGACGCCGATGACGCGGCCGTCGAGGACGGCCACGAGGGCGGGTTCGCCGTTGGAGGTCGTGACGTACATCCCGGGCGAGCCGCCGACCAGGTCGCGCTTGGCCTTGCTGGGCTTGAACAGACCGCGCATGAACTTCGCGACCGCGAGCGCGCCCTCGAACGCCTTGGCGCGGGCCGGGACCTTCCCGCCGCCGTCACCGATCGCGACGGCGTCCTGGGTGAGCAGCCGCACGAGCGGCTCGGTCCGGCCGCTGGTCGCGGCGGCGAGGAACTCGTCGACGATCCGCCGGGCGGCGGCCTCGTCGATCTCGGTGCGGGCCTTGCCCTGCGCGACGTGCTTCCCGGCCCGGTGGAACAACTGCTGGCTGGCGGCCTCGGTGATGTCGAGGATCTCGGCGATCTCCCGGTGCGGGTAGCCGAAGGCCTCCTTCAGCACGTACACCGCCCGCTCGTTGGGAGAGAGCCGCTCCAGCAGCGTGAGGACCGCGTACGACACGGATTCGCGCTGTTCGACGGTGTCGGCGGGGCCGAGCATGGGGTCCCCGGCGAGCAGCGGCTCGGGGAGCCACTGGCCGACGTAGGTCTCGCGCCGGGCGCGGGCCGAGGTCAGCTGGTTGAGGCACAGGTTGGTGAGGACCTTCGTCAGCCAGGCCTCGGGGACCTCGATGCGGTCGACGTCGGTGGCCTGCCAGCGCAGGAACGTCTCCTGTACGGCGTCCTCGGCCTCGCTCGCCGAGCCGAGAAGCCGATAGGCGATGACCTCCAGGCGGCGCCTGGAGGCCTCGAACCGTTCCACGTCGTTCACGGTCAGGGCCATGGTCGGGATCCTAACTCCGGCGGACCATGAGGTCACCGTCAGCCCATGTGGACGGGCGCCGCTCCCTCCGTGTGCTGCTGCCTGCCCGCGTCGACCGCGAGGAAGGTGACCACCAGGCCGGCCAGGAACATGACCGCCGCCGCGACGAACGCCATGGTGTAGCCGTGGGTCAGGGCCTCGCCCGCCTTCGCCAGCAGCGGGAAGTCCTTGGCTCCCATGGCCCGGTAGAGGTTGGCGGCGGCATCGGGAAGCCTGTCGTCGGCCGCCGAGGTGGAGATCGTCGACAGGGCCGCGAGGCCGAGGGCGCCGCCGACCTGCTGGGCGGTGTTCAGCAGGGCCGAGGCCATTCCGGTGTCCTGGTGGGCGACACTGCTGACCGCGCCCAGGGTCATCGGGACGAAGCTCATGCCCAGGCCGAGTGCCGTGACGAACATCGCGGGCATCAGGTGGGCGGCGTAGGAGGAGTCGGTTCCCAGGGTGGAGAACCAGAGCATGCCGCCCGCCGCGACGAGCAGGCCGGGCCCGGCGATCAGACGGGGCGGCAGATGGGATACCAGCTTGGAGCTGATGGCCGCGGCGGCCCCCATGCCCACGCTGAACGGCAGGTAGGCGAAGCCGGTGCGGACCGCGCTGTAGCCCAGGATGAGCTGCATGTAGAGGGTGAGGAAGTAGAAGGTGGCGAACATGCCGGCGCCGACGAACAGCATCGTGGCGTAACTGCCGGACCGGTTGCGGTCCTTGAGCAGGCGCAGCGGCATCATCGGGTCCTTGGTCCGCGACTGGATCGCCAGGAACGCCGACAGGAGTACGGCGGCCACCGCGAAAGAGACCAGGGCGAGGCCGTCGGTCCAGCCGTGCTCGCCGCCGCGGGTGATGCCGTAGACGAGGGTGATGAGTCCGCCGGTGCCGGTGACGGCTCCGGGGACGTCCAGGCGACCGGGGTGGCGTTCGGCCTCGACGAGGAATTTCGTGCCGGCGAGGACAGCCAGGCCTATGGGGATGTTGATGAAGAACACCCAGCGCCAGTCGAGCGCGTCGGTCAGTACGCCACCCAGCAGCATGCCGACCGTGGCGCCGACGCCGCCCATGGCCGCGTACACACCCATCGCCGTGTTGCGTGACCTGCCCGCCGGGAAGGTGGTCGTGATCAGCGCGAGGGCGCTGGGGGCGGCGAGTGCCGCGCCGACGCCCTGGAGGATGCGGGCGCCGATCAACAGGCCCTCGTCCGGGGCGAATCCGCCCAGCAGCGAGGCAAGGGTGAAGACGCCGATGCCGACCTGGAACATGCGCCGCCGGCCGAAGAGGTCGCCCGCCTTGCCGCCGAGGAGCATCAGGCCGCCGAAGGCGAGCGCGTAGGAGTTGACGATCCAGGCGAGGTTGGCGTCGGTGACGCCGAGGTCGGTCTGGATGGCGGGCAGGGCGATGTTGGTGATCGTGGCGTCGAGGACCACCATCAGCTGGGCGGCGGCGATGACGAAGAGGGCCAGGCCGAGGTGCCGTCCGCCCGGGTGGACCCCGGGCGCATCGGCCCCCGCCGCGGCGGGAGTGGTGGTCGTGCTGTCGGCAGACACGAGAGAACTCCAAGGGAGGGAAAGAGGTGAGGGGGAGACGCACTGCGCCGGGACGGGGGACGAACCTGGGATTACGCGATTCGGTCCCGGAAACATCCGGCGGGAACAAACGGACCCTAACACCGGCCAACACCGGAATTGGCCCTCGTAGCGCCATATTCGATGCGTCTTTTTTTGGATTTGACAATTCGACCGGAATGCGAGCAACGAAACAGCGGGGACTGGAATGCAATTGCCCACGACATCGACCGAATGTCAAATACAGAATTGTTCTCACGGCGCCGTGCGTCCGCCCGTGCAGGGCGCGCCCGGTTCCGGGGTCTGCGGGCCCTGGACGTAGGCGCTGATGAACTGCTCGACGCGCGCGTCCGCGGCTGTGCCGACGGTGAGTTGGTGGCCCCACGCCGACAGCGTGACCGTCCCGGACTGCCGGGGGACGGGACTCATCAGGGTGTAGGGGGTCCGGGCCACCCTGGCGGTGAGCGCCTCGATGTCGGCGGGGGTGGCCGTGGTGCCGTATGTGATCCAGACGGCGCCGTGTTCCAGGGAGTGCACGGCGTTCTCGTCACGGACCGGTTCGGTGTAGACGGTGCCGTCGCAGGTCATCCACGCTTTGTCGTGGTCGCCGCCGACGGGCGGGGTCATGGGATAGTCGACGCTTTTCCCGATGTGGCCGTAGGTGAGTTCGCCGGCTTCCCAGACCCTTTCACCGGACACGTTTTCTCTGACCGTCGCGGCCTCCCGCTCACGTTCCTCGTGGGCGCCGTACGCCCACTGTCCGGCGAGCCAGGCGACGACGATCGCGCCGAGGATCAGGAGGAAGAGGCGGCGCCGGCGTTCCCCGGTCACGGGGTCCGGGACAGGGGCCGAGGCGGGGTCCGGGACAGGGGCGTTCAGGTGTTCCACACGCCCTCTGCGGCCGTCGCGTCCGCGTACCCGGCGAAGTCCCTCGGCTCCCGGCCCAGTGCCCGCTGGACGCCGTCGCCCAGCGAGGCCAGGCCGCCCGAACGGACATGGCCGTACAGGCCGGTCAGCATCCGCACCCACTCCTCGGGCACGCCCGCCGCGCGCTGCTCCTCCGCGTACTCCTGCGGGGTCAGCGGGACGTAGCGGAGGTCGCGGCCGGTGACGCGGGCGATCTCCTCGACCGTGTCGCCGAAGGTCATCAGCCGGGGCCCGCTCACCTCGTAGTACCGACCGGCGTGCCCCGCCTCGGTAAGGGCGGCCACGGCCACCTCGGCGATGTCCTCGGCGTCGACGAAGGACTCCTTGCCGTCGCCGGCCGGCAGCCGTACCTCGCCGCTCATCACCGGGTCGTACAGGAAGTCCTCGCTGAAGTTCTGGAAGAACCAGCGCACCCGGAGCACGGTCCAGTCCAGGCCCCCGCGCTCCAACGCCCGCTCCGTGGTCAGGACATGCTGCTGGGCGGGCCCCCAGGCGTCGGAGGGGGTGGACAGCAGCACCGCGTGCCGCACCCCGGCCGCCGCGGCCTGCCGGGCGAACGCGGCGACGTCCTCGGCGGCCCGCGCACCGCCGAGGCCGGGGACCACCAGGTACATCCGCGTCACGCCGCGCATCGCGCCCTCCCAGGTGCCGCGGTCGCCCCAGTCGAAGGAAGGGGTACCGGAACGGGAGGCCGTGCGGACCGCCACTCCCCGCTCCTCGAGGAGCCGCGTCACGCGTCGGCCGGTCTTGCCCGTAGCGCCTGTCACCAGGACTGTCTCGTCGTTCATGGACCCAACGCAACCATCCGCGGACCGCCCGGCCCATGCTGTGCGGACTCGTCTCCATACCCGTTCGTCTACGGCGCCCGGTTCGTCACGACCCCGTTCGTCCACGACCCCGTTCGTCTACGCTGACGGCATGGATCCCACCGGCCTGACCAGCACGGATCCGCTGACGGACCTCCTGAAGGGGGTCCGGACCAGTGGCTCGGTCTTCCACCGGGCCGACCTGACAGGCGCCTGGGCGGCGGACTTCCGGCACGGCTCACCACTGGCCCTCTCGGTCCTGCTGCGCGGCTCGGCCTGGGTCACCCCCGAGGGCGGCCGTCCGGTCCGGATCGGGCCCGGGGACATCGCTGTGCTGTCCGGCGGGGTGCCGTACGTGATGGGGGACGAGCCCGGCACCGAACCGGACGTCGTGATCGGCGCCGGAGGTCTCTGTACGACCGTGGCGGGCGAGGAACTGGCCGCCCCGACCATGGACGGCTCCTGGGACGCCGAATACGCCGAAGGCACCGACGGCGCCCTCATGGTGAGCTGCCTGTACAGCCTGGACAGCGGCACGCCCACCCGGCTGCTCGCCACGCTGCCGCCGCTGGCCGTCGTCGAGGCGGGCGTCGGCACCTGCCCGGTCAGCCATGCGACCTTCCGGGAGATCACCCGCGAGGAGGCGGGGCAGCGGGTCCTGCTGGACCGGACGATGGACCTGATGCTCATCACCGCCCTGCGCGCCTGGTTCACCCGCCCCGGCGCGCAGCTCCCCGCCTGGTACCGGGCGCACGGCGATCCCGTGGTCGGCGCGGCCCTGCGCCTGTTGGACGCCGAGCCCGGCCACCCGTGGACCCTGCCGGCCCTGGCGGCGCGGACCGGCGTGTCCCGGGCGAGCCTGGCCCGGCGCTTCACGGCCCTCGTCGGGCAGCCGCCGATGACCTACCTGCGTGAACGCCGCCTCGCGCTCGCGGCCGAGCTGCTGCGCGACCCCGAACCGACCCTCGCGGTGGTGGCGAACCGCGTCGGCTTCGCGGGCGCCTTCGCCCTCAGCGCCGCGTTCAAGCGGGAACACGGCGTCAGCCCCAGCGAGTTCCGGCTCCGGCAGCCCCCACGGTGCGTGAGACGGCGAGGAGAGCGGGCCGCGGCATAGGCTTCGCGGAGCGGGCCGTAGGTGATCAAGCGCGCCGGCACACACGTACGGGAGGTCCAGGTGGATCAGGAGCCGTTGCCCTCGGAGGGGTTCGCCGAGGTCCGTATCGTCGCGGCGACGCCGGACACCGCGCGCCGGGTCGCCGAGGTGCTGCGCCGCTGCTTCGCCTCGGCCGAGCAGCGCAGTTATCCGGCCGGGACCGAGGGCGGCACCCGGCTGCACCTCACCATCGACACCGCCCAGGCCGCAGGGCCCGCCCGGTCCTGGCTGTCGACCAGCGAATCCTCCCCGGAGGGACCCGCGCACACCGACGAGGTCTGAGCGCCGCTCCTCGGAGTGCGATCAGGATTCGAGGATCAGTACGTGCCAGGGTGCGGCGGGCAGCGGCTCGTCGCCGGCGTCCCCCTCGACGTACCGCCATCCCCAGGCCAGCATCGCCTTCAGCGTCCCGGCGTCGGTGCGGCTCACCAGCGCGACCCCGGCGCTCGCGTCGTGGTCGGCGAGCAGCCGCCGCTGGAGCCGCCGGGCGAGGTTCCAGTCGCGGCCCTGGTGGCGGGTGCGCACGACGGGCTGGACGACGATCCGGGAGACGGCGAACAGGCGACCGGAGGCGGCGAGGCGGCGCAGATCCGCCGGCACCTGCCCGTGCGGGGTCAGACTCCGCCACCATGCTCCGTGATCGTCCACCGCGAAGCCGTAGGCGCAGGCGGTGAGCACGGTGGTCTCGGCTATCAGCAGCGCGAACCCGGGCCGTCGTACGTCGCAGGCGAGCCCTCGCAGAAACGCGTCCCGGTCCCGCTCCCTCGCCCACGGCTTGCCGCCGGAGGTGTCCGCGTAGAGATCGCCCAGCTCCTGGAGCCGGTCCTCGACCTGACTCCGGCTCAGCGCGCGGACGCGGTCGGCCTCCAGGGGGGACGGGTCCTGGTCCCGCTGTGTCGGGCCCGGCCTGCGGTCGGGTGGGGATTCGGGGGGCCACCGGTGACCACCGGGCCGCGCGGGCTCCGGGGTCGTCGGCCGGCCGGGCACGTTCACGGTCATGGGGCGAGCCCTGCTCCGGGCACGGACGAATCCGGTCCGGCGTCGTCGGTCACCGGGAACGGCAGCGGCGGGCGGCCGGTGCACGAGATACTCCCGGCTCCTTCACGGTACTCCAGCCCGTGTCCGCACCCATTTGTCATACTTATTTTGGGTGCTCCGCAGCACGAGCGGGCCCGCCGGCCATGTCCCTCCAGCCGACCGGCTCCGCGCCCGCCGGACCGTGCGCAGGCCTCGTCCGAGGGGTCCCGGCAGCCGCCCGAGTGAGTGAAATCTTTGACCGGCCGGGCCCGATCGGCCCGTGCTACTGTCGATTTCAGTTGCCGTCACCGCCCGGTACGGCACCGACCCGCACTTTCGCAACTGGGGCCCGCACCTTGGGGTGCGGGCCCCAGTTCGCCGTATACCGGTGATTCCGGGGGCGCGGCACGTACCTGCCACGGCCTGCCCGAGGAGGCCGCGCCCGTGATGGCCGGCCCCCTCAGCCCCCTCCCGCCCCCGCCGGAGATGCCCGGGGGCCCCAACCCCCGAAACGGTAAAAAGCGGG
>NZ_JARGEF010000168.1:0-18822 GCF_033794725.1 Streptomyces sp. ID05-39B
GTGCCGGGGGCGCCGATCATGCCGAGGGTGCCGGTGAGGGCGATGTAGGCGATGTCGTGGCCGGCCCGCTGGGCGAGGGGGCCGTCCTGGCCCCAGCCGGTCATCCGGCCGTAGACCAGCCGGGGGTTGCGGGCGTGGCAGGCCTCGGGGCCGACGCCGAGGCGTTCGGCGACGCCGGGGCGGTTGCCCTCGATGAGCACGTCGGCGCGGGCGGCGAGGTCGAGCACGCGCGCGGGGCCGTCCGGCGCCTTGAGGTCGACGAGCACCGAGCGCTTGTTGCGGTTGGTGACGTCGTGAGCGGGGTCGATGCCCAGGGAGGGGCCGCCGGGGCGGTCCACCCGGACGACGTCGGCACCGAGGTCGGCCAGCAGCATGGCCGCGAAGGGGCCGGGCCCGATGCCGGCCAGTTCGACCACGCGTACGCCGGCGAGCGGGCCGTGCCCCGCCGTGTCTGCCGTCGTCGTCATCCAGCCCCCTTGCTGTGACACAACCGATGTAACACCAGTGATGCTAAGAACACGTTCCAGCGGGCACAAGGGGCGTGGCGAGCAAGCGCTTGGCCAGTGTGCGGCGGCAGGCCCGGCACGGGAGCCCCGGCGGCTCTCTCAGCGGGCGTCGAGTTCCGCCGTGCGCCGCTTCGGAGCGATCGTGCGGTAGCTCTCCTCGACCCAGTCGCACAGCAGCTCGGCCGCGGGGGCGCCCTCCTCCGCCAGCGGGACGCTCACCCAGCCCGCTCTGCCGAGGCCGTACCCGGCCGGTTCGGCGCCCGGGGAGGCCAGCGCGTGAGCGTGGGCCGTCTCGTCCTTCAGCTTGACCGTGAGTCCGAGCGGGTAACTGCCGTCGGTGACGCCGAGGAAGACGAACACCTTCTTGTCGACCTTGGCGACGGTCTCGCCCCAGGGGAACTCCTCGGTCGCACCCGGCAGGCCGAGCGCGAAGCGGCGTACTTTCTCCCATTTCCTCAGGGCGTTCCTGTCCACGGCCACCTGCTGCCTCCGGGCTCGTCGTCGGGCTCCGCACTGCTCACGCTAACCTCAGCCACCGACAGCGGCGCGGGCTGCGAGACCAAGGGGTGTCATGAGCAGGATGAAAAGGGCGGACCGTCCGTACGACCTCGTGCTCTTCGGGGCGACCGGCTTCGTCGGGACGCTCACCGCCGCGTACCTCGCGGCCCACGCGCCCGCGGATCTGCGCTGGGCGATCGCCGGCCGCGACGAGGTCAAGCTGCGGCGGCTGCGGGACGGGCTGCCGGGCGGCGCGCAGCCCGGTGTGCTGCGGGCGGACGTGTCCGACCCCGCCTCGCTGCGCGCCCTCGCCGGGCACGCACGCGTGCTCGCGACGACCGTCGGCCCCTATGTGGCGTACGGCGAGGAGCTGGTGGCCGCCTGCGCGGACGCCGGCACCGACTACCTCGACCTCACCGGCGAGCCGGAGTTCGTGGACCTGATGTACGTCCGGCACGACGCACGCGCGCGGGAGACGGGCGCCCGGCTGGTGCACGCCTGCGGCTTCGACTCCGTCCCGCACGACCTGGGCGCGTACTTCACCGTCCGGCAGCTCCCCGAGGGCGTCCCGCTGACCGTGGACGGCTACGTGAGCGCCGACGCCACCTTCTCGGGCGGCACGTTCGCCTCGGCGCTGGGCCAGTTCGCCCGCGGTCGGCAGATGGTCACCGCGGCCCGCGAACGGCACCGGCACGAACCCCGGCTGATGGGCCGCCGGGCCACGGCACCGCTGGGGACGCCCCGGTTCGCCCCCGAGGTCGGCGCCTGGGCGCTGCCCCTGCCGACGATCGACCCGCAGATCGTGCGCCGGTCGGCGAAGGCCCTGGAGCGTTACGGCCCCGACTTCCGCTACCGCCACTACGCGGCCGTACGACGGCTGCCGGTCGCGGTGGGCGCGACGGCGGCCGTCGGCGCCCTGTTCGCCGCGGCTCAGGTGCCGCCCGCCCGGCGGTGGCTGTCGGACCGGCTCAAGCCCGGCGAGGGGCCGAGCGCCGAGAAGCGGGCGCGCAGCTGGTTCTCCGTCCGGTTCGTGGGCGAGGGCGGCGGCCGGCGGGTGTACACGGAGGTCTCCGGCAAAGACCCGGGCTACGACGAGACGGCGAAGATGTTCGCCGAGGCGGCGCTGTCCCTGGCCTTCGACGACCTGCCGGAGACGGCCGGGCAGGTCACGACGGCGGTGGCGATGGGCGACGCGCTGACCGAACGGCTGCGCGCGGCGGGCATCCGCTTCCGGGTGGCGGCGAGCCGCTGACCGCGGGCCGGTCCTGGCCGTCCCGGCCCAAGGCCCTGTCCGGCCGTTCCCGTCGTCGCACGGAGGGCGGCCGCGCGGCGTCAGGTGCGTGCCCTGGGGGTCCCCCGGCCGACGGCTGGCGGAGTGCCGGGCATGGACCCTCGGGACGTACTTGGGTCTGCGCCCGGTGCGGCGAGAGTGCCTGCATGGCGTCGCGCGGCAGACGGCAATGGCCGGACGGGCCCTAGACCGGCCACTCCACCAGCGTGTAGATCATCCCGGCGATCCAGCCGAGTCCGGCCAGGACGGCGAGGACCAGCGCGGCGTTCACGGCGCGCTCGACGTGCCGGTCGGGATCGGCGAGGGGCTTCGGGGCTCGGTGCGTCGTCATGCGACCACCCTGCCGACGGCGCACCGTCCGCCACATCCGTACAGGTACTCGGTTCGGCGCACACGCACACCAGGGGGCGTCGACGGCCCCGGCCTGCCCGCGATTTGAGACTTCTGACCTGGCTCGCCCCCTGTTTCCTGGGCTGTTGGGACGCGAAGTGCCAAGAAGCACTTCAATGAAAGGCTGGAAGGGCGCGAGCGGAGGGAGGTGAGCTGCGTGAAGTTCGTTCTCGAAGTCGCCCTGGACGAGGGGGCGTCGGCCCAGGACCGGGCCCGTGAGCTGGGGCGTGTCCTGCGCTACTGGGGCGGGAACCTCGGCCACTACGCCCTGGAGCCGGGCGACGGGTCGCCGGTGTACGACTCGGAGTACCGCGAGGTCGGTCAGTGGCGGGTCGCCGACTCCTGAGGCGTCTGGTGAGGTGCCTCGTGAGGTGCCGTTCGCGGCGCCTCCTGGAGGGCTTCCTCCAGCGCCCTGCGGCACAGCGCGTCCGCCCGCCGGGTCGTCTCCGGCAGGCGGAACTCCGGGGCGAGGGCGAGGGTGTGGGCGCAGGCGTTGTCCAGGCTCACCCGGTGGCCGACGGACACGAAGACCGGCTTGACGCCCGCGCGGGTGCGCACGGCCCGGCCGACCTCGTCGTCACCGGCGAGCAGCGGTGCGGCCGACCCGCGCGCGGCGGCCGGTTCGGCGTACGTGAAGGTGAACGGGTTCTTCGCGACGCCGATCGTCGGCAGGCCGGTGAGGACCCCGAGATGGCTGGCGAGGCCGAAGCGGCGGGGGTGGGCGAGGCCGTAGCCGTCGCAGACGACCAGGCCGGGTGCGCAGGGCAGGGCGTCCAGGGCGGCGAGCACGGTGGGGATCTCCCGGAACGCCAGCAGGCCGGGGACGTACGGGAAGGAGATCCGGCCCACGGCGGTGGCCTCGGCGAGCACGTCGAGGCTCGCCGCGTCCAGCACGACGGCGGCGGCCACGACGACGTCCCGCTCGTCGTCGTAGGCGACGTCGACCCCGGTCACGTGCCCGGTGCCGGGCGGCGGCCCCGGTTCGCCGAGCACCACCGAGGCCCGCAGCTCGTCCTGGACGGCGCGGGCCTCTTCCTCGGTGGCGGGCCAGCCCGCCGGGATGCTTACGGTCGTCATGGTGAGGACGAGCCTACGGGGCGGGCCCCCGGCGGCGTAGGCTCGCGATCATGTTCGTACTGGAACTGAGCTACACCGCACCGCTCGACGCCGTGGACGCCGTCCTCCCAAACCATGTGGCCTGGGTCGAGGAGCAGTACGCGCGCGGGCTGTTCCTGGCCTCCGGCCCCAAGAACCCCCGCGACGGCGGGGTGATCGTCGCCGTCGCGCAGGACCGGGCCCGGATCGAGGAACTCACGGCCGGCGATCCCTTCGTCCTGGCCGGCGTGTGCGCGTACCGGATCACGGAGTTCGAGGCCACGAAGACGGCGCCCGAGCTGCAGCGGCACCGGGCCGGGCCCGGCTGAGCGGTAGCCGCTCACGCCCGGCCGAGCGGGCCCCGCGCCGTCAGTCCTTGCCGAGGGCCCGCTGCAGCTGGCTCTTGTTCATGTCCGAACGGCCGTGGATGTCGCGACGCTTGGCCTCCTCGTACAGCTGGTCGTAGGTGGGCCCCTGGGAGCCCTTCCCGGACCGCCGGCCGCCCCGCTCGCCGGACGACTTGTCCTGCGTGGAGGTGCGGCTCGCGGTCTTCGACTCGCCGGAGCGGGCCCGCTCCTTGTTCACCGTGCGGGAGGCGATCTCCTTCGCCCGGCCGGCGCTCTCCCCCCGCTCCTGCGCGCTTTCCTTGATGTGCTCGTACTGCCGCTCCCGCTTGGGGCTGGAACCGCGTGGCATGTGCGCTCACTCCTCTCGTGTCCGCACCGCACGGGTACCCCGAAACGGCTATCGCTCCAGCCGTGCCACCCGCCCCTGCTCGCCGGCGGCCCAGCAGCCGCGGTCGGGGGTGCAGTCGACGGTGTCGTACGAGCCCGTGTCGACCGTGCGCCAGGTGCGGCCCGCGTCCGTGGTCAGGTCGGTGCCGGCCGGGCCGACCGCGAGGGCGGCGGTACGGCTGTGCGGCAGCCAGGCGACGCCTGAGCGGTAGGCGGGCGGGGGTGCGCCGGCGGGCCGCCAGGTGCGGCCCGCGTCGCCGGTCGTGGCGGCGGCCGACGGGGAGGGCTGACCGGCGCGGTAGTCGCCGCCCACCGCGAGGCCGTGGGCGCGGTCGCGGAAGGCGAGCGCGAACACGCCGCGCGCGGGGTCGCCCGCCGGTATCGGGGCGTCGGTGACCGTCCAGGTCAGGCCCCGGTCCGCGGAGTGCAGCACACGCGCGCGTGCCGCGCCGCCGGTGGCGAGCCACACGTCGCGGGAACCGGCCGACACCAGGCACTGGCCGCTCGCCGCGAAGCCCGCCTCGCCCGGCAGGGCCGACGGCATGCCCGCGTCCGGCAGGACCGTCCAGGAACGGCCGCCGTCGCTGGTCGACAGAATGCGGAACCGGCCGTCCACGGGGTCGCTCATCGCCAGGCCGTGGCGGCGGTCGAAGAAGGTCATGCAGTCGTAGAAGGCCCGTGCGTCGGTGTTGCGGAAGGACTCCGTCCAGGTCGCCCCGCCGTCGTCGGTGCGGTACACGCGGGAGGCCTCGCCCTCGCCGATGGCGAGCACCACGGCGCGCCGCGCGTCGAACGCCTCGACGTCCCTGAACTGCAGGCCGGCGGCGCCCGGCGGGGAGACGTTCCGCCAGTTCGCGCCGCCGTCGGTGGTGCGCAGGACGGTGCCCTGTGTGCCGGCCACCCAGGCGGTGTCGCGGTCGACCGCGGCCAGCCCTCGGAAGCGGACGGTGGGGGCGCCGGTGTCCTTGGGCGCCCACGCGGGCACGTGGCCGCCCGGCCGCCCGGACTCCGCTGCCTGCGCGGGTACGGCCGTCAGCACGGCCAGCGCCGCCGCGCAGGCCGCTCCCGCCGCGGCCGTCCGCCCCGCACGCCTCGCCCGTGCCGTCCCTACCGTGCCTGTCTCGCGCCGCGTCTTCCCCAAGGGCCTCATGGCGGGCGAAGCTAGTCCACCTCTTCGGTGGCGTCCAGATGCCCGCGATCACCTCAACAGCCCTGTGGGACACGGCAGGAGAGGTGAGTCACTCGTGTGCATGAAAGGCGGTGACCGAGGTCACTCGGCTTTCGTGTGCACGGATCGGCCGGTTCCGGCGTCTCTTCCAGTGTCCGGCCGCACCCATCCGCAAGTCCGTCCCGCCGTCACAAGGGAGCAAGGCGTTGTCCATCGTCATCGAGCAGCCCGTCGAGGCGCGCCTGGTCGCCGCCGCGCCTCGGATGCAGAGCATCCCCGCCACCCTGCACTACGACCGGCGTGACCCCTTCGCCGTCCGCATGACCTTCCCTGCCCCTGCCACCCTGGAGGGCGTGGACGTCTGCTGGACCTTCGCCCGCGACCTGCTCACCGCGGGCCTGCACGACGCCGAGGGCGACGGGGACGTCCGCGTGCGGCCGTACGGCTACGACCGCACGGTGCTGGAGTTCCACGCGCCCGAGGGCACCGCGATCGTGCATGTGCACTCGGCGGAGATCCGGCGGTTCCTCCAGGCCACCGGCGAGCTGGTGCCGGCCGGTCTGGAACACCTCCAGCTCGATCTGGACCACGACCTCGCGGAGCTGATGCGGGACGCCTGTTAATTGCGTTGACAGCCCTTCCCGGCCGCTCCTACCGTGAGCAACGCATCTGTTGCCGCCGATAGGAGAAGGACGTTGCTCGTCTGAGGTCTGAGACACCACGCCGCACCCAGAGGGTGCCGGCGTCGCGTGCGACCTCGGCGTTCGAGCCGTTCTTCGGAGCAGGGCCTTCCCACGGGTTTCCGTGACCCCCGCGCTCCCCCGCTCCCGCGGTGGTCGCCGCCTTGACGGTGTCTCGATACGCGTTGCCCTGACCGCACACGCGACCGTGAGGCCCTCTTGTCATCTTCGATCACCTGTACGTCCCTCTCCTTCGCCTGGCCCGACGGCACGCCCGTCCTCGACGGCCTCGACGTCGCCTTCGGCCCCGGCCGGACCGGCCTCGTCGGCGTCAACGGCTCCGGCAAGTCGACCCTGCTGAAACTGATCGCCGGCGAACTCACCCCCTCCGACGGCACCGTCCGCACGGCCGGCGAGATCGGATACCTCCCGCAGAACGTCACGCTCGACACCTCCCTCCGCGTCGACGAGGCCCTCGGCATCGCCGCCCGCCGGGCCGCGCTGCACGCCATCGAGGCCGGGGACGTCTGCGAGAAGCACTTCGAGACCCTCGGCGACGACTGGGACGTCGAGGAGCGGGCCCTGGCCACCCTCGGCGAACTCGGCCTCGCCGCCATCGACCTGGACCGCACCATCGGCGAGGTGTCGGGCGGTGAGTCCGTCCTGCTGCGGCTGGCCGCACTGCTGCTGCGCCGGCCGGACATCCTGCTGCTCGACGAACCGACCAACAACCTCGACCTGTACGCCCGGGGGCGGCTGTACACGGCCGTCGCGTCCTGGCCGGGCGTCATGGTCGTCGTCAGCCACGACCGGGAACTGCTCGAACTCGTCGACCAGATCGCCGACCTGCGGACCGGCGAGGTCGCCTGGTACGGCGGCAACTTCTCCGCCTACGAGGAGGCGCTCACCACCGAGCAGGAGGCCGCCGAGCGCATGGTGCGCGTCGCCGAGTCCGACCTGCGCAAACAGAAACGCGAACTGTCCGACGCCCAGATGAAACTGGCCCGGCGCAAGCGGTACGGCCAGAAGATGTGGGACCAAAAACGCGAACCGAAGATCGTCATGGGGGCGCGCAAGCGGGCGGCGCAGGAGTCCGCCGGCAAGCACCGCATCATGCACGAGGAGAGGCTCGCCGAGGCCAGGGAGCGGCTCGACGAGGCGGCCCTGGCCGTCCGGGACGACGACGAGATCCGCGTCGACCTGCCGTACACGGCCGTACCGCCCGGCCGTGACGTCCTGACCCTGCTGGATCTGCGGCTCGCGTACGGCGCGCGCGTGGAGGGCGGTCTCGATCTGCGCGGGCCCGAGCGGGTGGCGCTGGTGGGGCGCAACGGTGCGGGCAAGACGACGCTGCTGCGTACGATCGCCGGGGAGCTGGCCCCGGTGGCGGGCGAGGCGCACGCGCACGTGCCGCTCCGTTTCCTGCCGCAGCGGCTGGACGTCCTGGACGACGAGCTGACGGTCGTGGAGAACGTGGCCCGCTTCGCGCCGGACGCCACCAACAACCGGATCAGGGCCCGGCTGGCCCGCTTCCTGTTCCGGGGCGGCCGCGCCGACCAGAAGGCGGCGACGCTGTCCGGCGGCGAACGCTTCCGGGCGACGCTCGCGGCGCTGATGCTGGCCGAGCCCGCGCCGCAGTTGCTGCTGCTGGACGAGCCGACCAACAACCTCGACATGGCGAGCGTCCGGCAGCTCACGTCCGCCCTGGAGTCCTACGAGGGCGCCCTGATCGTGGCCAGTCACGACCTGCCGTTCCTGGAGTCGATCGGGATCACCCGCTGGCTGCTGCTGGACGGCGAGCTGCGCCCGACGTCGGTGGAGGAGCTGGCCCGTCCGGCGTAGCGCGGCGGGTCTCAGGAGGGCCACAGCCGGGCGGTGAGGGTTTCGCCGTCGTGGTCCGGACCTGCATGATGGCTGACCGGCGCCCCTCACGCGGCGCCGGTCAGCCTCCGCCGATGCGAAAGACATGGACGTGCCCAGCAAGAAGGCCCTCATCCGCCGCCCCAGCCCGCGCCTCGCCGAAGGCCTGGTGACGCATGTCGAGCGCGCGGCGGTCGACGTGGACCTCGCCCTGGAGCAGTGGGAGGCCTACGGCGAGGCCCTGCGGGCAGGCGGCTGGGAGACCGTCGAGGTCGATCCCGCAGACGACTGCCCGGACTCCGTGTTCGTCGAGGACACGGTCGTGATGTACCGCAACGTCGCCCTCATCGCCCGGTCCGGCGCCGAGTCCCGGCGGGCGGAGACCGCCGGGGTCGAGGAGGCCGTCGCCCGGCTGGGCTGCTCGGTCAACTGGATCTGGGAGCCGGGCACGCTGGACGGCGGCGACGTCCTCAAGGTCGGCGACACCGTCTACGTCGGCCGGGGCGGCCGTACCAACGCGGCCGGGGTCCAGCAGGTCCGGGAGGCCTTCGAGCCGCTCGGGGCGCGGGTGGTGGCCGTCCCCGTGAGCAAGGTGCTGCATCTGAAGTCGGCGGTCACCGCGCTGCCCGACGGCACCGTGATCGGGCACATCCCCGAGGTGGACCGGCCGGCGCTGTTCCCGCGGTTCCTGTCGGTGCCCGAGGAGGCCGGCGGCCATGTGGTGCTGCTCGGCGGACCCCGACTGCTCATCTCGGCGAGCGCGCCCAAGACCACGGATCTGCTCGCCGACCTCGGGTACGAGCCCGTCGTGGTCGACATCGGCGAGTTCGAGAAGCTGGAGGGATGTGTGACATGCCTCTCGGTGCGCCTGCGGGGTCTGTACGCCTGACCGGGTGATCGTGTCACCGGTTCAGCCCCGCGACCTGCGCGTCCCGGAGCCCTTCGGGGTACCCGGAAAGCTCCTCGGGCGCCTGGCCGCACAGGCGCTGATCAGCAGTCTTTACAGCGAACTTAACCTACGGCTACGTAACCTACGGGTTCGTAGCCTACGATCCCGTAAGTTCCGGCGCCGCCCGCCGGACGTAGTCCGCATTTGATCACGTCCCCTGGAGTACCCGTGACGACCACCTCCCCGCACCTCGGCAGCCCCTCCGCCGTCTGGACCGACGCCCGGCTGCTGTACGCGCTGGAGGAAGTCGTCGAGACCGAACTCAACCGGCACCTGAAGGTCACCAAGGACTGGATGCCGCACGAGTACGTTCCGTGGAGCGACGCCCGCAACTTCCCCGGCTTCTTCGAGGACGGCGAGGCCTGGGAGAAGGGCCAGTCCAAGGTCACCGAGATCGGCCGGATCGCCCTGGTCGTGAACCTGCTCACCGAGGACAACCTCCCCAGCTACCACCACGAGATCGCCTCCCTCTTCGGCCGGGACGGCGCCTGGGGCACCTGGGTGCACCGCTGGACGGCCGAGGAGGGCCGGCACGGCATCGTGATGCGCGACTACCTGCTCGCCTCGCGCGCGGTGGACCCGGACCAGCTGGAGCAGTTCCGGATGGTCCACATGAGCGAGGGCTTCGAGTCGGACAACCGCCACTCGATGCTCCACTCGGTGGCCTACGTCGCCTTCCAGGAGCTGGCGACCCGCGTCTCGCACCGCAACACCGGCCACCAGTCGGGCGACCCGGTCTGCGACCGCATGCTGGCCCGCATCGCGACCGACGAGAACCTGCACATGGTCTTCTATCGGAACCTGCTCAAGGCCGCCTTCGAGCTCGCGCCCGACCTGACGATGCAGGCGGTACGCGACGTGGTCGTGAACTTCCGGATGCCCGGTCACGGCATGCCCGGATTCGAGCGGGCCGCCGCGCAGATGGCGATCGGCGAGATCTACAACATGCGCATCCACCACGACGACGTCATCCAGCCCGTCCTGCGCCACCTGAAGGTCCTGGACATCGAGGGTCTCGACCCGGAGGGCCTCAAGGCGCAGGAGGAGCTCGGCCTGTACATGGGCGGCCTGGACGCGGAGGCGTCGAAGTTCGACGAGAAGCTGGCGGCCCGCAAGGCCCGCATGGCGGCCCGCGCCGCGGGCTGACCCGCCGGCCGCCACCACACAGCGGAAGAACGGCCCGCACCAGGAAGCGAGTTCCCGGTGCGGGCCGTTCGCGTCCTGCGGCGCCATGCGTCCGCAAGCGTTCCCGGCTCTCCACCGCACCCCCGCGATGCGGTCGTACAGATTCCGGGGTACCGGGCGGTGCGTGGCGTCAGTTCGTGCGGCGCAGGTGAAGGCGTTCCTTCTCGGACAGGCCGCCCCAGACGCCGAAACGTTCGTCGTGGGAGAGGGCGTAGTCGAGGCACGCGGTCCGCATCTCGCACATACCGCAGATGCGCTTGGCCTCCCGTACCGAGCTGCCGGGCTCCGGAAAGAAGAAGTCCGCCCCGGTCTGGGCGCACAGGGCCTCCCGCTGCCAGGCGAGGTCGGGTGTGGGAATCGTGTCGGTGTGCATGGCCAGAATCGTGCCGCGCGGCGAAAAACGTTCCCTCAACGCCGGATATACGCGGCCCGGCAGGTCCCCCGCCGCACTGATGGTGCCCCCGGAACGGAGCGCGGCGCACGGCGGCGCGCCGCGCCCCGCCCGCCCGCCGCGCTCCGGCAGCGCTCGCCGGTGCGCGGTGCCAGACTCGGCAGTGCAGAGAACGGGACCCAGAACGGGACTCTTCGAGAAGGAGGGCGAAGATGCTCACCACCCGTTTCGTCAACGGCGCTCCGAACTGGCTCGACATCGGCACGACCGACATCGACCGCGCCGCCGCCTTCTACGGCGCCCTCTTCGGCTGGCGGTTCGTGTCCGCGGGACCCGACGCCGGCGGCTACGGCTTCTTCCAGCTGGACGGGAGGACGGTGGCGGGTGGTATGCGGTCCGCTCCCGAGCAGGGCCCCGCGTCGTGGACGGTCTGCTTCCGTACGACGGACGCCGACGCCACCTGCAAGGCGGCCGGGCAGGCGCACGGCAGGGTGCTCCTCCCGCCGACGGACGTCATGGGCCAGGGCACGATGGCGATCATCGCCGACCCGGCCGGGGTGTCCTTCGGCGTCTGGCAGCCGGGCCGGCTGGCGGGCGTCGACGTGGCGGGCGAGCCGGGTTCGCTGTGCTGGGTCGAGCTGTACACCCCGGACATCGCCGCGGCGGCCGCCTTCTACCACTTGACACTGGGCCTGGAGACCTCGGGCGTCCCCTTCCCCGGCGGTACGTACACCTGCGTGAACGCCGCCGGGGCCGGCGAGGAGTCGATGTTCGGCGGGGTCGTCCCGCTGGCCGACGACCCCACGGAGGCGCCGCACCCGCCGTACTGGCTGCCCTACGTCGAGGTCGCGGACGTGGACGCGGTCGCGGCGCGGGCCGAGGACATGGGCGGCACCGTCCGGACGGGCGGGACGGACATCGAGGGCGTCGGCCGGGTCGCCCGGCTGGCGGATCCGGACGGGTCCCGCTTCGCCGTGATCAGGAGCGAGCCGCGGGGGGCGTGAGAGCGGCCCCGCTACGCGGAGGCCCGGCGTACGAGGGTGGTCGGCAGGACCTCACCGCCCGGCGCGGGCCGCACGGGGCCCGGGGCGGCCCCGCCGGTGTTGCGTCGGTCGAGGCTGCGCAGCAGGAGGCGGGTCATGATGCGGCCCATCTCCTCGATGTCCTGCCGGACCGTGGTCAGGGGCGGGTCGCTCTGTTCGGCGACCGGCACCATGTCGTCGAAGCCGACCACGGCGACGTCCTCGGGCACCCGCCGCCCACGGCCCTTCAGGACGCGCAGGACGCCCGAGGCGGCGAGGTCGTTGGCGGCGAACACGGCATCGACCTCCGGGCAGCGGTCGAGCAGCTCGCGCATGGCCCGCTCACCGCCGCCGGGGGTGAAGTCGCTCTCCACGACCAGCCGCGGGTCGGCGTCCCCCATCACGTCCCGGTAGCCCTGGAGGCGGTCCGCCGCGGAGGTCTGGTCGAGCGGCCCGGTGATGTGCGCGACGCGGGTACGGCCGAGGCCGACGAGATGGCGTACGGCCGCACGGGCGCCGCCGCGGTTGTCGCTGTCCACGTACACGACGTCGCGGGTGCCGTCGCCCCAGCCGGGCCGGCCGCCGAACACCGTCGGCACCCCGGCGCCCTGGATCAGCTCGGGCAGCGGGTCGTCGACATGGAGGGAGAAGACCAGGGCACCGTCGACATGGCCGCCCGCGAGGTACCGGGCGACCCGGATGTGGTCGTCGCGGCCCTCGGTGAGAAGCAGCACCAACTGGTTGTCGTGGGCCGTCAACTCCTTGCTGATCCCGCGTAGTTGGAGGGCGAAGAAGGGGTCGGCGAAGACGCGGGTCTCCGGTTCGGCGATGACGACGGCGACGGCGTCGTGCCGCTTGGTGACCAGGCTGCGCGCGGCCTGGTTGGGGACGTAGCCGAGTTCCTCCACGGCCCGCCGGACCCGCTCGACGAGGGGCTCACGGACCCCGTCGCCGCCGTTGACGACCCGTGAGACGGTCGCCCGCGACACCCCGGCCCGTGCGGCCACTGCCTCCAGCGTGGGACGCGGCACTGTGTCGCTCACTTCGCGGCTCCTCCTTCGTGTGGTGCGGCTCAGGATAGCCGCGCGGGAGGGGGAGGCGAGAGAGCGCTTGCAGAGGCGGACGGGGCGGGCGTGCCGGTGCCGCCGCGGTGCCGTGCGCGGGAGGTCCGGGCGGGTGAGCACGCCGGGCACTCCTGCTCGGAGGGGGTGCGGCTCGTGGTTCTCGCCCGCGCGCGGACGATCCGGGCACGGACGGGAGGCGGTTCGTTCCTTTGGCCCTGTGCGCCTCCAGGTGCGCGGCAGGACCGACGTGGTGTCGTACCCCAACGGTCCGGATCAGGGAGTCGCGGCCGACGGGGGGTGGCGCTCAGGAAGCGGTGGGGGCGGGCCCGTCCTTGCGGGCCCGGCTCGGCTGTACCCGCCTGGGTTCGCCCGGCATCTTCGGATACTCGGGCGGGTACGGCAGATCACCGAGCCCATGGTCGTGTTCGTCGCGGCGGGCCAGTTCCAGGAGCGCTTCGAGGGAGAAGGCGTGCTCCTCCATGTCGGCGTGGACGTCGCCGAGTTCGGCGTAGCGGGCCGGCATGGTGGCGATGTCGAAGTCGACGGGGTGGGCCACGCCGACCTCCTCCCAGCGCAGCGGCGCCGACACGGGGGCGTGCGGGCGGGGGCGTACGGAGTAGGCGGAGGCGATGGTGCGGTCGCGGGCGGTCTGGTTGTAGTCGACGAAGATGCGTTCGCCCCGCTCCTCCTTCCACCACTTGGTGGTGACCCGGTCCGGCATCCGGCGTTCCAGTTCGCGGCCGGCGGCGATGGCGGCGCGGCGGACCTGGGTGAACGTCCAGCGCGCTTCGATCGGCACGAACACGTGCAGACCGCGTCCGCCGGAGGTCTTGGGCCAGCCGCGCAGACCGCCGAACTCCTCCAGGACGGCACGCAGTTCGTGTGCGGCGTGGACGGCGTCGTCGTAGTCGGTGCCGGGCTGCGGGTCGAGGTCGATGCGGAGTTCGTCGGGGCGGTCGACGTCACTGCGGCGCACGGGCCAGGGGTGGAAGGTGAGCGTGCCGTACTGGGCGGCCCACAGCACGGCGGCCTGTTCGGTGGGGCACATCTCGTCGGCGCTGCGGCCGCTCGGGAAGGTGATGTGGGCGCGCGGGATCCAGTCGGGCATGTTCTTCGGGGCCCGCTTCTGGAAGAAGGACTCGCCGGTCACGCCGTCCGGGTAGCGCTCCAGCGTGGTGGGGCGGTCGCGCAGGGCGCGCAGGATGCCGGGGGCGACGGCCTGGTAGTAGCGGGCGAGGTCCAGCTTGGTGAAGCCGCGCTCCGGGAAGAAGACCTTGTCGGGGCTGGACAGCCGTACGGTCCGGCCGGCCACCTCGAGTTCCACCGCATCGCCCATGCGAGCCACGGTAGGCGCACCTCGCACAGCTCGCACACCGGGCGGATCGGGTGGTTCCCGAGCAGAATCGGGCCCATGGACCTGCCCGTCATGCCGCCTGTGAAGCCCATGCTCGCCAAGTCGGTGACGACGATTCCACCGGGGATGCAGTACGAGGCGAAGTGGGACGGCTTCCGGGCCATCGTGTTCCGCGACGGCGCCGAGGTCGAGCTGGGCAGCCGTACCGGCAAGCCGCTGACGAGGTACTTTCCCGAACTGGCGGCGGCGCTGCGGGAGCGGGTGCCGAAGCGGTGCGTGCTGGACGGGGAGATCGTCATCGCGCGCGAGGGGCGGCTGGACTTCGACGCGCTGACCGAGCGGATCCACCCGGCGGACTCGCGCGTACGCACGCTCGCCGAGCGGACGCCGTCCTCCTTCGTCGCCTTCGACCTGCTGGCGCTGGACGACGAGTCGGTGCTGGACGTCCCCCAGACCGACCGCCGGGCACTGCTGGAGCGGGCGCTGGACGGGGTGACGCCCCCCGTGCATCTGGCGCCGGCGACGACGGACATCGAGGTGGCACGGCGGTGGTTCGAGGAGTTCGAGGGCGCGGGCCTGGACGGGGTGATCGCCAAGCCGCTGACGCTGGCGTACCGCCCGGACGAACGGGCCATGTTCAAGATCAAGCATGAGCGGACCGCGGACGTGGTGGTGGCCGGATACCGGTTTCACAAGAGTGGACCGGTGGTCGGTTCACTGCTGCTGGGTCTGTACGACGACCGGGGCACCCTCCAGCATGTCGGTGTGTCGGCCGCCTTCGCCATGAAGCGCCGCGCCGAACTGGTCGAGGAGCTGGAACCGCTGCGCATGGAGGACGTGGCGGGACATCCGTGGGCCGCGTGGGCACAGGAGGCGGCCCACGAGAGTGCCCGGCTGCCCGGTGCCCCGAGCCGCTGGTCGGGCAAGAAGGACCTGTCCTGGGTGCCGCTCAGGCCGGAGCGGGTGGCCGAGGTGGCGTACGACCACATGGAGAACGGGGCGCGCTTTCGGCACACGGCCCGGTTTCGCCGCTGGCGCCCGGACCGGACCCCGGAGAGCTGCACGTACGCGCAGCTGGAGGAGCCGGTGCGCTACGACCTCGCGGAGATCCTCGGGGCGCCGCCACGGACGGCGCCGTCCTGACACCTGCGCCTGCACCGGCGCCTGCGCCGACGCCGGGGTGGGAGTGGGGGCCGGGGTGAGGGCCGGGCAGCCGCCTTACGGGGCCATGAGGATCTTCACCGCGCCGTCCCGCTTCTGCTGGAACATCTCGTACGCCTTCGGCGCCTCCGACAGCGGCATGCGGTGGGTGGCGAAGTCGTCGACGCCGAGCGGGTCCTCGTCGGTGAGGTAGGGGAGGATCTCGTCGCTCCAGCGGCGCACATTGGCCTGACCCATCCGGATCTGGAGCTGCTTGTCGAACATGGTGAGCATGGGCAGCGGGTCGGCCGTCCCGCCGTAGACGCCGACGAGGGAGAGCGTGCCGCCTCGGCGCACCAGTTCGATCGCGGTGTGCAGCGCGGCGAGCCGGTCGACGCTGAAGCGTTCGGCGAGCGGGCCACTGACCTTGCGGGGCAGCAGGGCGGACGCGTTCTGGATCATGCGGGCGGCGGCGCTGCCGTGCGCCTCGGTGCCGACGGCGTCGATCACGGCGTCCGGACCGCGCCCGTCGGTCTCGTCGCGGATCGCGTCGACCAGTTCCTTCTCGCTGTCGAAGTTGCGCAGGTCGTACGTCTCGACGCCCCGCGCGTGGGCCCGGCGCAGCCGGTCGCCGACCAGGTCCACGCCGAACACCCTCCCGGCACCGCGCACCTGGGCGACCCGGCAGGCCATGTCGCCGATGGGGCCGAGGCCGAGTACGGCGACGCTGCCGCCCTCGGGGATGCCGGCGTAGGCGACGGCCTGCCAGGCGGTGGGCAGGACGTCGGAGAGGTAGACGAAGCGGTCGTCGGGCGGGCCCTCGGGCACCTTGATGGGTCCGTACTGAGCCTGCGGGACGCGCAGGTACTCGGCCTGACCGCCGGGCACCGCGCCGTACAGGCGGGTGTAGCCGAACAGGGCGGCGCCCATGCCCTCGGCGGTGACCTGGGTGGTCTCGCACTGGGTGGGCAGCGAGTTGAGGCACATCCAGCAGTCGCCGCAGGCGATCTGGAAGGGCACGACGACCCGGTCGCCGACACTGAGGTCGACCACCCCGGCGCCCACCTCCTCGACGATGCCCATGGGTTCGTGGCCGATGATGTCGCCGGGGGTCATGAACGGGGTGAGCACCTCGTAGAGGTGCAGGTCGGAGCCGCACAGTCCGGTGGATGTGACGCGGATGACGGCATCCGTCGGTTCCTGGATCGCCGGGTCGGGCACGGACTCCACCCGTACGTCCCGCTTCCCCTGCCAGGTCACTGCCTTCATCGTGCCGCGCTCCCTCCACCGGGTTCGGGGACCCGCCGCCCTGCAGGGCCGGGTCCCGGGGTGCGAGGCCCGGGTACCCGAGGCCCGGGCGCCGAACCGCCGTACCCCCGCACGCGCGCACCCCCGCACTCCTCGGGTATCGCGGGCCTCGCCCGGAGCGGAGTGGGCCGATCGGCCCAGTCGACGCGAACAATCAGGATCGATCGGGTATGGCCACCAACGAACCGATAAGCGCACAATCAGGGCACGGAACGGGGTGGCGATGGTGGACATGGCGACGGTGGAGGGCATGACGCGCCAAAGACCCGGCAGGCGGTTTTGGGCCTCACGCGGGCGGCGCCCCGCCCGGCGAGGGGTACACCCCGGCCGCGGCGCGGCGACGGCGTCCGCGCTCGCCGCCGCGCTCGCGCTCACGCTGGCCGCGGGCTGCACGAACGGCCCCGCTCCGGCCGACGACGGCCGCGGCACCGACCGGCCGGCGAGCGGCACCGACACGGGCACGGGCACCACCACCTCCGTCGGGCAGATCCTCGCCGTGAAGATCGACAACGTCCGCGCGGCACGCCCGCAGACCGGCCTCGACGCCGCGGACATCGTCTACGTCGAACAGGTCGAGGCCGGTCTGAGCCGGCTGATGGCCGTGTACGCGACGCGGCTGCCGAGGACGGTCGGGCCGGTGCGCAGCGCCCGTGAGTCCGACCTGGAGCTGCTGCGCCAGTTCGACCGGCCCGCGCTGGCGTTCTCCGGCGCGCAGGGCAAACTGCTGCCGCTGATCGACAAGGAGCCCTTGGAAGCCGTCACCCCGCAGGACGCGGACGACGCCTACTACCGGGGCACCGACAAGGCCTCCCCGCACAATCTCTATCTGCGCCCCCACCGCGTGCTGTCGTCCGCGCCGGGCGAGGCCGCGCTGACCACCGGCTTCCGCCGCGGCCCCGCGCCCGACGGGGGCACGCCCGCGCCCTCGCGTACCGTGCGCTTCCCCTCGGCCCGTTTCACGTTCACCTGGTCGCAGGAGCGTCGGGGGTGGGAGGTCACGACGGACGGGGCACCCACGGTGACCGCCGACGGGCGCCGGCTCGCTCCGCCGACGGTGGTCGTGCAGTACGTCGACGTGCGCAGGTCCGAATACCACGACGGGCTCGGCAACCACACGCCGTACACGGAGACCGTCGGCTCGGGGACTGCCGAGGTGCTGCGCGACGGGCGCTCCCACGGCGTGCGGTGGCTGCGTCCGACGGCGGCGGACGGCACGCGCTTCACGGCGCGCGACGGCAAGCCGGTCGCCTTCGCCGAGGGACAGGTGTGGGTGGTGTTCGCGCAGAGGCCGTAGCGCCGGGAAACCGTGTTCGTGGTGGTTGGCGCGGTCGGGAACGTTCGGAAACCGCATTCACGATGTTCGCCTGGACGGTAACGCCGGTAACCGCCTTCGCGGTGTTCACGCGGACCGAAAAGCCCAGAAACCGCCTTCGCGATGTTCACGCGGACCGAAACGCCCGGGAACCGCTTTCGACCGCTTTCTGGGAGGTCCTACGTGCTCGCACCCCGGCCGGCCAGTGGCTCCGCCGGGTTGCGCAGGCCTTCCGCCGCGTCCGCCACCCGGCGGATCAGGTCGAAGAACAGCTTCTGCTCCTCACCGGAGAGGGGGGCGAGGAAGACATGGCTCATTCTGGCCGCGCGGACGGCGAGCCTGCGCTGGGTACGGACGCCGTCGTCCGTCAGACGCAGCAGGAAGCGGCGGCCGTCCTGCGGGTCGCGGACCTTGTCGAGGAGTTCGCGGCGGATCAGCCGGCTGATCACCTCGGCGACGGTGGAGCGGTCCAGCCCCACCCGCTCCCCCACCGTGCGCTGGTCGAGGCCCGGCTCGGCGACGAGCGCGTTGAGGACGGCGAACTGCGGCGAGGTGATCTCCTCGGAGACCATCGCGTTCCACAACAGGTAGTGCGCCTGCTGGAGCCGCCGGGCCAGGTGTCCGGGATGGGTGTTGAGGTCCACCGCAGCCATGCGCGCTCCCGAGGTCGTTTCGTACGTGCACTGAACGATACCCGCAGGGACGGCGGCCGTCTTCTCATCCCCTGGCCTACTGACCTCGGCTTCCTCCGGGCACTTGACGCCCCGGTCCCCCGATGGCAGCGTGAAGAACACCTCGCCCAAATAGTCAGTGCCCTGATTAATTGAGTCCGGGGTGCCTGGCCAGAAGGGACCTCGCCCTCACCTCCCTTCCTC
>NZ_JARGEF010000169.1:0-18667 GCF_033794725.1 Streptomyces sp. ID05-39B
GCCCGGGACCGCAGGGGTGACCTGCGTGAGGCGGGGGCGGCTGACCCCGAGCCCCTCACGCGTGGTCCGCGGCCACGAGGTCGGCTCCGCCTGAGGCCCTGCCTCTGGGACCGGGGACGGGACCGGAGGGCCGGTGACCGCGGGCCGGGTCGCCTCAGTCGTCGAAGCCCTCCGCCGTCCGTCGCTCCCGCAGTTCCAGGATGGCGCGGCGGCGGGACAGGCGGTGGGTGCGGCGGATCTGGGCCTCCTGATAGCGGCGGCGGTCGCGGTCGGTCTCGGGGAGCACCGGGGGGACGCGGCGGGGCTTGCCGTCGGCGTCGACGGCGGCGAAGACCAGGTAGGCCGAGCCGACCTGGGTGGGCGGCGCCGACTCGTTCCAGCGTTCCGCCAGGACCCGGACGCCGACCTCCATGGAGGTCCGGCCGGTCCAGTTGACCTGGGCCTTCACATGGACGAGGTCACCGACGCGGACCGGCTCCAGGAACGCCATCTCGTCCATGGACGCGGTGACGGCCGGTCCGCCGGAGTGCCGTCCGGCCACCGCGCCCGCCGCGTCGTCGACGAGTTTCATGATCACGCCACCGTGCACCGTGCCCAGGAGGTTGGTGTCGTTGTGGCCCATGATGTGGCTGAGCGTGGTGCGGGAGGCGGACGTCGGCTTACCCGGGATGTCCGAGGTGTCCGAGTCCACTGAGGTGACCTGGTCTGTCATGTCCTCCACCTTATGCCGAGGCGGACAAGCCGGGATTTTGTGTCAGGTTGGCAACAGCGGGGCGCTGATTCCTCGACGCCCCTGTATGGGACACAGCGCCGCCCTGCACACTGGGGCGCATGAATGACTGGCCCGAGGGATGGTCCGACAACAACCGCGGCTCCGGGTACGGACACGGCGGCGCGAGCGCACAGCCCGAGGGCGCGCGCGTGATGCGACAGGTCCGCCGCGGGCCGGCCGCCCCGCCGCAGGGCGCCGGCGTTCCGGCGCAGCCGTCGTACGTCGACGGCCAGGGATACGGCGGCGGTGACTACACCAACGCCCGCAACACCGGATACGACAGCGGTTACAGCGACGGCGAGGTCTACGGCGGCGGCGGTTCCGACGGGCCGGGCGGCTACGGCACGCAGGCCGCGCGCCCCGCGCCGAACTGGCGGCGCCGGATCAAGTGGACCGCGATCAGCGTCGTGACCGTCCTGGTCGTGACGACCGTCGGGACGTACTTCTGGGCCGACTCCAAGCTGAAGCGCGAGGTCGACCTGTCCAAGGTCATCGACCGGCCCGAGGCGGGCGAGGGCACCAACTTCCTCATCGTCGGCTCGGACAGCCGTGAGGGCATGACCGCCGAGGAGAAGAAGGCGCTGCACACCGGCTCCGCCGACGGCAAGCGCACGGACTCGATGATGATCCTGCACACCGGCTCCAACGGCGACACGCTGATCTCGCTGCCCCGCGACTCGGACGTGGAGATCCCCTCGTTCGTGGGCTCGGACTCCGGCAAGCGCTACGCGGGCACGGGCCGGCACACCAAGCTGAACGCGGCGTACGCGGAGGACGGCCCCGAACTGCTTGTCCGCACGGTCGAGTTCAACACCGGGCTGCGCATCGACCACTACGTGGAGATCGGCTTCGCCGGCTTCGCGAACATCGTGGACGCGGTCGGCGGCGTCGAGATCGACATCCCGCAGGACATCAAGGACACCAAGTCCGGCGCGGACCTCAAGAAGGGCAAGCAGACCCTGAACGGCGAGGAGTCCCTCGCCTTCGTCCGCACCCGGTACGCGCTCGCCGGCTCCGACCTGGACCGTACGAAGAACCAGCAGAAGTTCCTCGCGGCCCTCGCCAGCCAGGTGGCAACGCCTGGCACGGTCCTCAACCCGTTCAAGCTCTACCCGACCATGGGCGCCGGCCTGGACACCCTGATCGTCGACAAGGACATGGGCCTGTACGACCTGGGTTCGATGTTCTTCGCGATGAAGGGCGTCAACGGCGGCGACGGCAAGTCGATGAACATGCCGATCTCCGGGTCCAGCGGCGGCAACCTCGTCTGGGACAAGGCCAAGGTGAAGCAGCTGGTGAGCGAGCTGAAGAACGACGAGAAGGTCACGGTGTCGGGTGGCTGACCGGCCCACCGCCGCACGGCCCTTCGACGCGGTCCTGTGCGACGTGGACAACGTGATCCGGCACTTCGACTCCACCCACCTGGAGTCGCTGGAGCGCGTCGCGGGGGTCGCGGAGGGCACCACCAAGAAGGTGGCGTTCTCCCCCGAGGTCGACGGGCCTGTGCTGCTGGGCCGGATCACCGAGCAGGAGTGGGTGGCGTCCATCGCGCGCGGGCTGACCGGGCTCGTGGACGAGGAGACCGGCTGGGCGCTGGGCACCGCCCTCCTGGAGTCGCCCTTCCGGGCCGACGAGACGGTACTGGACCTGCTGCGCCGCGCCCGGGTCCGGGTGCCACTGGTCCTGGTCACCAATGCCACGCTCGGCCTGGAGCGCGACCTTGAGGCCATGGGCCTGACGGAGCTGGCCGACGACGTGGTCAGCAGCGCCCGCGTCGGCCTCGTCAAGCCCGACCGCCGCATCCTCGAACTGGGCGCGGCCCGCGCGGGCGTACGCCCCGAGCGCTGCCTGTTCGTCGACGACACCCTGGAGAACGTCGAGGCGGCCACGGCCCTCGGCATGACGGCGGTCCACTTCCGGTCGGCGGCCGACCTGGAGCAGGCGCTGCGGCCGCTGTTCACCTGACATCCGGTCCGGCCCACTGGTTCGAGGGCACCCTCCGAAGGGTGCCCTCGAACCGGTTCACGCGAGGGGCGTCACATCGCCGCGCCCGCCATCGCACGACAGGTCTGCACGCAGCGGCGACACGCCTCCGCGCAGCGCATCATCCGCGGATCGTCCGGCATGGCCATACACGCCTCGGCGCACATCTCGCACGCCTTGGCGCACATCGCGCACATCTCGGCCGACATGGGCGAGCGGCGCATCATCATGTCCGCGCACATGCGGGTCATGTCGGCGCAGTCGATGAGCGCGCGCATGATCTGCATCTGGGCCTGGCCGCCCATCTGCATGCAGGCGCTCATGGTCTCCTCGCACACGCTGTGGCAGTCCATGCACGCGGCGACGCAGTCCTGCATCTCCTTGCTCATCGTGGTCATGTTCTCGGCCTGGGTCATGGCTCCTCCTGAGGGCTGCGGGAGCCCGGGCGGGCCCCGGTGCCCTTCTGTCCTACGCCTGGCACCGCCCGGCCGCCATCGGGCGGGCGGGAACAATCCCTGACGAATGCCGCGCCACGATGCGGTACAGGCCCCGCCCCCTGCTCCGGGGCGGTGACACCGTTGGGCCGATCGACTGGCAGTCAAGATCGTTTCTTCCGGATCGGGAATGGTCCGGAGTCGGCGTGGACGAGCGGGGATGCCTTACCTGGCGTCATTCCCGAACAGCCCGACCGGGGCTGGAAGGCAAGGGGGCACCATGGCACGCGAGGACCTGACGCGCCTTACCGGCACATTCGGCGGACCCAATTGCGATGACGATGACTGCCCGAACGTGTACCGCACGGCGAGCGGCGCCATCGTCATTGAAGGAGGCCGTACGTGCTCTTGGATGGTGACGCGTGGCGGCGGACGTTCGACTCGTTCGAACGCGAGGCGTGACGCTTCGAGGCTCAGCCCGCCTCCACCATGCCCAAGGAGGCCGAGAACGTCGCCCGCGTCCTATCGTTGCAGCCGCTGTGAACCACAGCGGTGAAAGGCTGGAAGCCCGGTCGGTGACGCGGTCGCGGGCTTTCCCGTGTGAGTGCCGAACATGAGGGACTCAATCGAATCTTCTCCGGACATCTTTGGCATGGCACCACCTTGCCTCAAACATGGCCGATTGTGCGGATGTAACCGATATACGCTCTGTAGACCTTGCGCTGCGGATGTGATGTGAGTCACGCAAGCCTATTGGTTACGTTGAGGTGACTGAGCACTGATGGCGACCATTGGCGCCATATGGGAACGAGCTCCGAAGGGACGCGGGTCGCCGAAGTGTGGCCGTTCTCATCCGATGCAGTGGAAGAGCACAAGTTCTGAGGCGCCGTCTGAACCTGTTGCCCGACCGCCATCCATCGCATTAACGGTTCGAAGATCTCTCGACATGGGGCGACACCTCAACCGGCCTACCACAACCCCCGCATGACCTGAACCAGATGGGTCGATGTCGGGATACTTATCGCAGGTTAGAATGGGAGTTTCCATGAGTGAAGAACAGGCCAATAAGGAAATCGTCATCGAGGCGTATCAGCGCACGTTTGGCGATTTGGACGTGGCTGCGATCGATGAATTCTTCAGCAAGGACTTCAAGCAGCACAATCCAACGATCGCCGACGGCCCGGAGGGCGTAAAGGCACTTGTGCGAATGCTCTCTTCGCAAGGGGTGTCAAGGCAAAAAATCGAATTCAAGCATGTCGTCGCCGAAGGCGACGTCGTCATCCTCCATTCACGTTATGAAATGGCGGGAGCCGAGTGGCGGTTTATCGACATTTATCGTGTTGAGAACGGCCGGTTGGCTGAGCACTGGGATGCGATGATGCAGATGCCGGAAGTGCGCGCGAATACGAACTCGATGTTCTAAAGGGAACGGTTCTCTGGCGTTCCCGTCGGGTAGTTGGACCAGCGAACGTCGGCTCGGAATTCCCGCTAGCCTTGACCTTGGATGCTGCGCCGTCCGGTGGTGACCAACTGGGCGGCTGTGGAGAAGAGCCGGAGCCGAAGGCGGCGGGGTTCCCAGAGCCGGGCCTTGCCGGTCAGGGCGAGCATGGGCATCCAGGCCGGCAGGTCGAGCGCGAGCTGGACGATCTCCGGCCAGACCTTGTTCTGCGCGGTGTCGTGCAGGGGCAGGTTGCGCAGGCCGGTGGCCCGGGCGGCCCGGATCCGGTCCTCCGCCCTGGCCCGCAGACGGTGACGAAGCTCGAGTTCGGCGATGGGACGGCCGGCGGTGTTGGTGGCGAAACAGGTGATCCGCATGCCGTCCACGTCGGTGATCCTCAACTGAACTCCGGGATGGGGCAGTTCCCTGCGGACGATCAGCCGCATCCCTTTCGGCCGGCCGTCGAGCAGGTCGCCGGTGAGTTCGGCACCCAGGCCCCGTCCCCCCTCGGGCGGACCTCGCCGCCGGTCTCGACCGCCGCCGCCAGGCCGAGGCCAACACCTTCAGCACATGCTGGTGAATCGCTTCGGTGACCGTGATGCCGACCGAGTAGGACAGCCACCGCCCCTGCCGGGCGAGCCGGGCCACGAAGTCGTGGGTACCGCCCGCGGAGTCGGTGCGGATCAGTCTGACTCCGCGCGCCAGTGACAGGGGCGGGCGTACATGCAGACGCGGACATACGCACGTCGCCCTCCGTCCGAGGGGACGGAGGGCGACGTATGCCGGAGATCGGAGGCGTTACGGCAGGTTGCGCGCCATCACGATGCGCTGGACCTGGTTCGTGCCCTCGTAGATCTGCGTGATCTTCGCGTCGCGCATCATGCGCTCGACCGGGTAGTCGCGCGTGTAGCCATAGCCGCCGAGGAGCTGGACGGCGTCCGTGGTGACCTCCATGGCGACGTCGGAGGCGAAGCACTTGGCCGCCGCGCCCTGGAAGGTGAGGTCGCTGTCGCCGCGCTCGGACTTCGCCGCCGCGGCGTACGTCAGCTGGCGGGCCGCCTCGATCTTCATGGCCATGTCGGCGAGCATGAACTGGATGCCCTGGAAGTCGGCGATCGCCTTGCCGAACTGCTTGCGCTCCTGGACGTAGCCCTTGGCGTAGTCGAAGGCGCCCTGGGCGACGCCGAGCGCCTGGGCGGCGATGGTGATGCGGGTGTGGTCGAGGGTCTTCATCGCGGTGGCGAAGCCGGTCCCCTCGGCGCCGATCATCCGGTCGGCGGGGATGCGAACGTTGTCGAAGTAGACCTCGCGGGTCGGGGAGCCCTTGATGCCGAGCTTCTTCTCCGGGGCGCCGAAGGAGACGCCCGGGTCGGACTTCTCCACGACGAACGCCGAGATGCCCTTGGAGCGCTTCTCCGGGTCGGTGACGGCGAGCACCGTGTAGTACTCGGAGACGCCCGCGTTGGTGATCCAGCGCTTGACGCCGTTGAGGATCCAGTGGTCGCCGTCGCGCACGGCACGGGTCTTCATGCCGGCCGCGTCCGAGCCGGCGTCCGGTTCGGAGAGGCAGTACGAGAACATCGCGTCGCCCTTGGCGAGCGGCGCCAGGTACTTCTTCTTCAGGTCCTCGGAGCCGGAGAGGATCACCGGGAGCGAGCCGAGTTTGTTCACGGCCGGGATCAGGGAGGAGGACACGCAGGCGCGGGCCACCTCCTCGATGACGATGACCGTGGCGAGCGCGTCGGCGCCGGCGCCGCCGTACTCCTCGGGAACGTGCACCGCGTGCAGGTCGCTGGTGACCAGCGCGTCGAGGGCCTCCTGGGGGAAGCGTGCCTCCTCGTCGACCGCTGCGGCGTACGGCGCGATCTTCGCCTCGGCCAGTGAGCGGATGGCGTCCCGGAGCATGTCGTGCTCCTCGGACGGGCGGTACAGGTCGAAGTCAGCCGATCCGGCCAAGGTCTCTCACGCTCCAAGAACGCTGGGTGTGATCTCGTGATCTCGCTAATTACCGTTAAGTAACTCAAATTTTAGAGGCCTGCTCACGCGAGTGATACGTGAGCTTGGCGACAGGGGAACCGCACCGGTGAACTGCCCGGTGAGGGGCCCGCGTACGCCCCGACTATGCTCGTTGCGCGCATCCGGTCCCGCCCCGCCCAGTTCAGGAGCACGCATGGCCCTCAGGATCACCGTGATCGGTACCGGTTATCTCGGCGCCACGCATGCCGCGGCCATGGCCGAGCTGGGCTTCGAGGTGCTCGCGCTCGACGTCGTGCGCGAGAAGATCGAGATGCTGGAGCGGGGCGAGACCCCGATGTACGAGCCGGGTCTGGAGGAGCTGCTGCGCCGGCACGTCGCCGGGTTCGAGGGCTCCAGCGGCCGGCTGCGTTTCACCCAGGACTGGGCGGAGGTCGGCGCGTTCGGTGACGTCCACTTCGTCTGCGTGAACACCCCGCAGAAGCACGGCGAGTACGCCTGCGACATGTCGTACGTCGAGTCCGCGATCGCCTCGCTCGCCCCGCATCTGGAGCGGCCCGCGCTGGTGGTGGGCAAGTCGACGGTGCCGGTGGGCTCCGCGGAGCGGCTGGCCCGCACGATCACCGAGCTGGCGCCGGCCGGCGAGGACGCGGAGCTGGCGTGGAACCCGGAGTTCCTGCGGGAGGGTTTCGCCGTGCAGGACACCCTGCACCCGGACCGGGTCGTGGTCGGCGTGCGCAGCGAGCGGGCCGAGCGGACCCTGCGGGAGGTGTACGCCGGGCCGGTCGGGGAGGGCTCGCCGTTCGTCGTCACCGACTTCCCGACGGCGGAGCTGGTGAAGACCTCCGCGAACTCCTTCCTCGCCACCAAGATCTCCTTCATCAACGCGATGGCCGAGGTGTGCGAGGCCTCCGGCGGCGATGTGGCGAAGCTGGCGGAGGCCATCGGCTACGACGACCGGATCGGCAGGAAGTTCCTGCGGGCCGGGATCGGCTTCGGCGGCGGGTGTCTGCCGAAGGACATCCGGGCGTTCATGGCGCGGGCCGGTGAGCTGGGCGCGGACCAGGCGCTGACGTTCCTGCGCGAGATCGACTCGATCAACATGCGTCAGCGCGGGCAGATGGTGGAGCTGGCGCGGCAGGCGCTGGGCGGTGGTTCCTTCCTCGGCAAGCGGGTCGCCGTGCTCGGGGCGACCTTCAAGCCGGACTCGGACGACGTGCGGGACTCGCCTGCGCTGAACGTCGCCGGGCAGATCCACCTCCAGGGCGGACAGGTGACGGTGTACGACCCGAAGGGCATGGACAACGCCCGCCGGGTCTTCCCGACGCTGGGCTACGCCGACACGGCCCTGGACGCCGTGCGGGGTGCCGATGTCGTGCTGCACCTGACCGAGTGGCGGGAGTTCCGGGAGCTGGACCCGGCGGCGCTCGGCGAGGTCGCGACGGCGCGGCTGATCCTGGACGGACGCAACGCGCTCGACCCGGTGTTGTGGCGCAAGGCAGGCTGGACGTACCGGGCGATGGGCCGCCCGACCGCCTGAGCACCGGACCCGCGGGTGAGGCGGGTGACGCCGGTTCGGCCGAGGCTCAGTCGGCCGAACCGGCGTCTTCCTGCATTCTGCCGCACGGGGGCGGCGCATGACGTGTGAACTCCCTGTGGGTGACCGCCCTTGCGGCCCCGCGGGTTAGGGCGGCGGCCCGTCCGGGCACTCGTTCGCCGTCCGTGTCCGTCGCGTCTGCGCACCCCGGCCGAGGAGGCGCCGTATGGCACCCGCTGTCCGTCTGCATTCCGTCGTGCTCGACTGCCCCGACCCGCGCGCCCTCGCCGAGTTCTACGCCGGCGTCGTCGGTGGCACTCCCGAGGCCTGGGAGGGCGACGAGGGCTGGTACGTCCTCCAGGTGCCCGGCGGGCCCCGGCTGGCCTTCCAGCGGGCAAAGGGGCTGACCCCGCCCGAGTGGCCGCGGGCCGACCGCAACTCGCAGCAGTTCCATCTCGATCTCGACGCGGGTGCCACCTGGGAGGAGTTCGACGCGGCCCACGCGCGTGTGCTGGAGCTGGGGGCCCGGCCGCTGGACCTGGAGGACCGGGAGAAGAAGGACTTCCAGGTGTACGCCGACCCGGCGGGGCATCCGTTCTGTCTGTGCCGGGTCGAGAACGCCTCTTCGTGAGCTAGCTGTCCAGTTCCGTGATGGTGGCCGTCGACTGGTCACGGCGTTGCTGTGCCGTCTGGGCGGCGAACTCCGTGGTGCGCAGGACGCGCTGCATGTTTCCCCAGGTCAGTTGGGTGATGTCGGATTCCGGCCAGCCTCGGCGGAGGAGTTCGGCGATCAGGTGCGGGTAGCCGGCGGCGTCGGCGAGGTCCTGGGGATGGGCGGCACCGGAGTCGTGGGTGCCGGACAGGCCGACGCAGCCGGGTCCGGCGATCTCGCGGACGTGGTCGAGGTGGTCGGCGACGTCCCTGAGGGTCGGGCCGGTCTGTTCGGCGGCCAGCGGCACCATGCACAGGCCGCCCGCCGTGCCGAGGGCGGCGAGGAGTTCGTCGGACAGGTTGTCGGGGTGGGGGCGCAGGGCGCGGGCGGCGGAACGGGTGCACAGGACGGGGGTCCTGGAGAGGGTGAGGGTCCGGGCGATCGTGGCGTCGGAGGCGCCGGACAGGTCGGCGAGCACGCCGAGGCGGTTCATCTCGCGCACGACCTCCTCGCCGAACCGGGTGAGCCCGGCCTCGCTGGCCCAGGAGGTCGCGGCGAGGGTGAGGACGCGCAGGCCGAGGGAGTGCAGGACGCGCAGGATGCCGAGGGAGTCGTCGAGGGCGGTGGCCGGGGCCGGGCCGAGGACGACGGCGACGCGGCCGCAGTTGCGGGCGTCGATGACCTGGCCGGCGCCGTGGGCGGGGCGCAGGCCTTCGGGGTGGGCGCGGATCACCGACCGGACGAGGTCGACCTGTTCCAGGGTGGCGGCGAGGGCCGTGGCGCAGGCGCGCCCTGTCGGCGGGTGCAGTGACCAGAACAGGGCGCCGACGTGCCCCTCACGCAGTCGGGGCAGGTCGGTGCCGACGCTGCTCTCGCCGAGCTGGAGGTCGTAGAAGGGCAGTCGGCGCAGGGCCAGGGGCAGGGCGTTGTGGCCGTCGACGACGGGGTGGGTGGCGAGGAGGGCGTGCGCGCGGTCGAGGGGGTCTGCGTCCGGGTCGGACAGCGGGGCGGCCGCGGCGTCGGGAACGTCCGCGAACGAGGGGAACGGGTCCGCCGGCTCGCCGACCTCCGGCGTGGTGTGCAGTTCGTGCTGGAGGTCGGCCATGGCGGTCTCCGTATGTCGATCAGCAGTACGGTCACCGTCGCACGACGGGCGGGCCGCTTCTCGGTGGAGGGTGCCGTTCGGGGTACGGTCCCCGGCCGCGGGTCGGTCGTGCCGAGCCGGTTCACCGGTCCGCGGCCCGGCACGTTCCTTCCGTGGCGGGCGGCTCAGCCGTCGAGGGCATCGATCGTCGCGTTGGACGGGGGCCGGGTGGTCCGCAGGTCCCGGGAGACGTCCTCCGCGGCGGCCAGGACTCGGACCGCGTTGTGCCAGGTGAGTTTGGCGAGGTCGGGGTGGGACCAGCCTCGGTCGAGGAGTTCGGCGAGGAGGTGCGGGTAGCCGGAGACGTCGCCGAGGCCCTCGGGGGTGAAGGCGGTGCCGTCGTAGTCGCCGCCGATGCCGAGGTGGTCGATGCCGGCGACCTCGCGCATGTGGTCGAGGTGGTCGGCGACCGTGGCCACGGTGGCGACCGGGCGGGGGTTCGACTCCTCGAAGGCGCGGTGGACCTTCATCGCCTCGGCGGTGGCGGCGAGGTGGTGGAAGCCGTGGGCGCGCATGTTCTCGTCGGCCGCGGCCGTCCAGTCGACGGCCGCCTGGAGCACGAACTTCGGCACGAACGTCACCATGGCGATGCCGCCGTTGGCGGGCAGCCGCTCCAGCACGTCGTCGGGGATGTTGCGCGGGTGGTCGCAGACGGCGCGGGAGGAGGAGTGGGAGAAGATCACCGGGGCGGTGGAGACGTCCAGCGCGTCCCGCATCGTCGTCGCCGCCACGTGCGAGAGGTCGACGAGCATGCCCTCGCGGTTCATCTCCCGCACGACCTCGCGGCCGAACGCCGTCAGCCCACCGGCCTTCGGTACGTCGGTCGCGGAGTCCGCCCAGTCCACGTTGTCGTTGTGGGTGAGGGTGAGGTAGCGCACGCCGAGCGCGTACAGGCCGCGCAGGGTGCCCAGCGAGTTGGCGATGGAGTGGCCGCCCTCCGCGCCCATGAGTGAGGCGATACGGCCCTTGGCGCGCGCCGCCTCCATGTCGGCGGCGGTCAGGGCGGCCCTGAGGGCGTCGGGGTGGCGGTCGATCAGCTGCCGTACGCAGTCGATCTGCTCCAGCGTCGCCGGCACGGCGTCGGGCAGGTCCGAGCGGACGTACACCGACCAGAACTGCGCTCCGACGCCGCCCGCGCGCAGGCGGGGGATGTCGGTGTGCAGGTGGGTGTGCTGGTCGGTGGCGATGTCACGGGCGTCGAGGTCGTAGCGGACCTGTTCGCGCAGGGCCCACGGGAGGTCGTTGTGGCCGTCGACGACCGGGTGGGTGCGCAGCAGTTCGCGGGCCTGTTCCAGGGAGGTCACCGGTGTCACTTCCCGAAGCCGAAGCTGTTGCCCGATCCGCCGGTCTTGGTGCGCAGGCGCTTGCCCTTCTCGGTGGCCTGGTCGTTCAGTTCCTGCTGGAAGTCCCGCATCCGGCCGAGGAGCTCCTCGTCGGAGGCCGCCAGGATCCGGGCCGCCAGCAGGCCGGCGTTGCGGGCGCCGCCGACCGAGACGGTGGCGACGGGGACGCCGGCCGGCATCTGCACGATCGACAGCAGGCTGTCCATGCCGTCGAGGTACTTCAGCGGCACGGGCACGCCGATGACGGGCAGCGGGGTGACGGAGGCCAGCATGCCGGGCAGGTGGGCGGCGCCGCCCGCGCCCGCGATGATCACCTTGAGCCCGCGGTCCGCGGCCTGCTCGCCGTAGGCGATCATCTCGCGTGGCATGCGGTGTGCGGAGACGACGTCGACCTCGTACGCGATCTCGAACTCGTCGAGGGCCTGGGCGGCGGCCTCCATGACGGGCCAGTCGGAGTCCGACCCCATGACGATGCCTACAAGGGGGCTCATTCGGTGATCGTGCCTCTCAGGTAGCCGGCAGCGTGACGGGCGCGTTCCAGCACGTCGTCGAGGTCGTCGCCGTAGGTGTTCACGTGGCCGACCTTGCGGCCGGGCTTCACGTCCTTGCCGTACATGTGGATCTTCAGCTGGGGGTCGCGGGCCATGCAGTGCAGGTACGCGGAGTACATGTCCGGGTAGTCGCCGCCGAGGACGTTGACCATGACCGTCCATGGGGCGCGCGGGCGCGGGTCGCCGAGGGGGAGGTCGAGGACCGCGCGGACGTGGTTGGCGAACTGCGACGTGATCGCGCCGTCCATCGACCAGTGGCCCGAGTTGTGCGGGCGCATCGCCAGCTCGTTGACGAGGATGCGGCCGTCGCGGGTCTCGAACAGCTCCACCGCGAGGTGGCCGACGACGCCCAGCTCCTTGGCGATGGTCAGCGCCATCTCCTCGGCCCTGAGGGCCAGGCCCTGGTCGAGGCCCGGGGCGGGCGCGACGACCGTGTCGCAGACGCCGTCGACCTGCTGGGACTCGACCACGGGGTAGGCGACGGCCTGGCCGTGCGGGGACCGTACGACATTCGCGGCCAGCTCGCGGACGTAGTCGACCTTCTCCTCGGCGAGGACGGGCACGCCCGCGCGAAAGGGTGCCTCGGCCTCCGCCTCGCCGGCGACGACCCAGACGCCCTTGCCGTCGTAGCCGCCGCGGACCGTCTTGAGGACGACGGGGAATCCCTCGCCCTCCGCGGCGAACGCGGCGACGTCCGCCGGGTCGGCCACGATGCGGTGCCGTGGGCAGGGGATGCCGATCGCGTCGAGCTTCGCGCGCATGACGCCCTTGTCCTGGGCGTGCACGAGCGCGTCGGGTCCCGGGCGGACGGGGATGCCGTCCGCCTCCAGGGCCCTGAGGTGCTCGGTGGGGACGTGTTCGTGATCGAAGGTGATCACGTCACAGCCCCGCGCGAACTCGCGCAGCGTGTCCAGGTCGCGATAGTCGCCGACGACGACCTCGCTCACCACCTGGGCCGCGGAATCCTGTGGAGTGTCACTGAGGAGCTTGAACCTGATGCCCAACGGGATGCCCGCCTCGTGTGTCATACGAGCGAGCTGGCCCCCGCCGACCATGCCGACTACCGGGAACGTCACGCCCCTAGGGTATCGGCCACATCCACCGGCCGGATTCCGCGCCCGCCCTGCGTCTGTTCCACGGCCTGTTCCGCCACTGTTCCGCGCCGTTGCGCGGCTCTCGCCCGGTGGGGAGGGCAGTCGCGCAGGAAACCTGCGAGGGGGGTGGTTAGCATGGCTGGGTTGACGAAACCGACGCCCGGACGGGGGCCTGTACGACCATGGCACATGGTTCCTCTGGTTCCTCGGGGGAAGGCCGCCTGCGCAGACTCGCCCGTGAGCTGGCCAAATTCGGCGCGGTGGGCGGGGCGGGGCTGCTGGTCAACCTCGGCGTCTTCAACTTCCTGCGGCACGTCACCGATCTTCAGGTGGTGCGGGCGAGCGTCATCGCCACCGTCGTCGCCATCGCCTTCAACTACGTCGGGTTCCGGTACTTCACCTACCGGGACCGGGACAAGGGTGGGCGCACCAGGGAGATGACGCTGTTCATGCTGTTCAGCATGGTGGGGCTGGTCATCGAGAACGGGTTGCTGTTCCTGGCGACGTACGGCTTCGGGTGGGACAGTCCGTTGCAGAGCAACGTGTTCAAGTTCCTCGGGATCGGTGTCGCCACGTTGTTCCGGTTCTGGTCGTACCGGACGTGGGTGTTCACGGCGATTCCCCTGCGGGGGGCTGTGGGGGATCCGGGGGCGCCGCCTGCCGCTGGTTCTGCTGCGGGTGACGACGCTGGTGCTGCGGCGCAGGAGCGGGTGAGCTGAGGGCGGCCGGTGCCGCCCTCGCCGCCCCTTCCCGTCCCGGACCCGGGGCTGCGCCCCCGGGCTTCCCGGAGAGGCTGAGCTATCTCACCGTGGGTTCCGGGTCCGGGCGGTGTTTCTTCTCCGGCGGGGTTGTCGACAGGAACAGGCCGAAGACCGGGGGCTTGGTCTGGAGCATCTCCAGGCGGCCGCCGTCCGCCTCGGCGAGGTCCCGGGCCACCGCCAGGCCGATTCCCGTGGAGTTCCGGCCGCTGATCGTGCGCTCGAAGATGCGGGCGCCGAGGTCGGCGGGGACGCCGGGGCCCTCGTCGGTGACCTCGATGACGGCCTGGTTGCCGGTGACGCGGGTGCGCAGGGCGACCGTGCCGCCACCGTGCATCAGCGAGTTCTCGATGAGGGCCGCCAGCACCTGCGCCACCGCGCCGGGCGTGCCCACCGCCTGGAGGTGGCGTTTGCCCGAGCTGACGATGGCGCGGCCCACCCCGCGGTAGGCCGGGCGCCACTCGGCGAGCTGCTGCTGGATCACCTCGTCGAGGTCGAAGGTGACGGCGGAGCCGGTGCGCGGGTCGCGGGAGTTCGTCAGCAGGCGCTGGACCACGTCGGTGAGGCGTTCGACCTGGGTCAGCGCGATGGTGGCCTCCTCCTTCACCGTGTCCAGGTCGTCGGTGAGGGTGATCTCCTCCAGGCGCATGGACAGCGCGGTGAGGGGGGTGCGCAGCTGGTGGGAGGCGTCCGCGGCGAGCCGGCGTTCGGCGGTGAGCATGCGGGCGATGCGCTCGGCGGAGGAGTCCAGCACGTCGGCGACCCGGTCCAGCTCGGGGACGCCGTACCGCTTGTGGCGGGGGCGGGGGTCGCCGGAGCCGAGGCGTTCGGCGGTCTCGGCGAGGTCGGTGAGCGGGGAGGAGAGCCGGTTGGCCTGGCGGATGGCCAGGAGGACGGCCGCGATCACCGCGAGCAGCGCCACCAGGCCGATGATGATGAGGGTGCGGCCGACCTCCCGGGTCACGGAGGAGCGGGGTTCCTCGACGACGACGGTCTCGCCCTCCTCGCCGGTGGCCGTGCCCCGGATCACCTCGCCGTCGGGGCGGCTGCCGACGGAGATGGCCGGCTTGCCGGGAATCCGGACCACCGCGTACCGCTCGTTGGTGAGCTGGTCCCGCAGCATGTTGGCGTCGACGGTCCCGGCGCCGAGGAGCCTGCTGTCGACGATGCTGGCCAGCCGGGCCGCCTCCAGCTCCACGCGTTCCTGCGCGCTGTTGCTGATGGTGCGGGTCTCGACGAGGACGAGGGAGACCCCGAACACGGCGATCACGACCAGCACGACGGACAGCGTGGACTGAATCAGACGGCGACGCACAGGGCCCTCCGGGCAGGTGACTTACGTGACGCGGCGGGACGTCTCCGGCCCGCTCGACGGCGACCGGGTCTTCGCCCGCCGAGCGGAACCGAAGAGGTCCGGCGCGGTTCAGTGGTCCCGCGGGGGCGCGGGCGCCACATCGTGCGGCTCCGCCGCGTGGGCGGGACACGCGCGGCCGGCCTCGGACGGCCCGCAGGATCGGTACCGCACGTCCCGCGGGGCGTTCAGCTCTTCTCGAAGCGGAAGCCCACGCCGCGCACCGTGGCGATGTAGCGGGGGTTCGCCGCGTCGTCGCCCAGCTTCTTGCGCAGCCACGAGATGTGCATGTCGAGGGTCTTGGTCGACGACCACCAGGTCGTGTCCCAGACCTCCCGCATCAGCTGGTCGCGGGTGACCACCCGGCCGGCGTCGCGCACGAGGACCCGCAGGAGGTCGAACTCCTTGGCGGTGAGCTGGAGTTCCTCCTCGCCCATCCAGGCGCGGTGCGACTCGACGTCGATACGGACGCCGTGGGTGGCGGGCGGCTGCTGGGGTTCGGAGGCGCCGCGCCGCAGCAGGGCCCGGACGCGGGCGAGGAGTTCGGCGAGCCGGAAGGGCTTGGTGACGTAGTCGTCGGCGCCCGCGTCGAGTCCGACGACGGTGTCGACCTCGTCGGCGCGGGCCGTGAGGATCAGGATGGGGATGGCGTGGCCGTCGGCGCGCAGTCGGCGGGCCACCTCCAGGCCGTCCATGCCGGGGAGCCCGAGGTCCAGGACGACCAGGTCGATTCCGCCCTGCATTCCGGCGTCGAGTGCGGTGGGTCCGTCTTCACGCACCTCGACCTCGTAGCCTTCCCGGCGCAGTGCGCGGGCCAGCGGCTCCGAGATGGACGCATCGTCCTCGGCGAGCAGTACACGGGTCATGAGGCGATGGTAGTCCGCGCGGGGCAGGGCCAGTGGTGTGATGCCGCAGCCGGACTCTTACCCGGGACATGACGGACAACTCGCCCACAATCACTCCGCCGATCTTGGTACGGACCTGAGGTCGCGGGGTGTCATCCTGGTATGGACCTTGGAAACCTCACCCCGGTTCACCCTCGGCCTGTGATCTGTGCCTCAAGTCCTTCCATATCCGGCTCTGTCCTGCCGTATGGTGAAAGAACGCCTGTAGCACGCAGGGACCTTCGGCGCTCGACTTGACGCTGAGGGTCCCTTTTGTGTGCGGGCCGGCTCTCCGCCGGCCTTCGAAAGGAATGACCTGTGGCCGGGCCCCCACTCGCGGGGCGTGGATCCCGGTGGTCGCCGTCCGCCGTTCCGTGACCCGGAGCGGCCTCCCCATGGGCGTGGGTGGACGGGCCGATCAAGCCGGTGCCGGCCGCCCAACCGGGCGCGCACGCTCCACCGCGCGTCCCGACCAGCAAGGAACGACCATGGCGTCCAGCCTGACGAAGGACCCGGTCCGTCCGGGCACACCCGGAACCGGGAAGACCTTCTTCGGCCACCCCCGCGGACTGGCCACTCTCTTCATGACCGAGATGTGGGAGCGGTTCTCCTACTACGGCATGAGGGCTCTCCTCCCGCTGTACCTGGTCGCTCCGGGCGGCCTGAACCTCAACGCCGGCACCGCGACCGCGATCTACTCGGTGTACGTGTCGCTGGTGTACCTGCTCGCCATGCCCGGCGGCTGGTTCGGCGACCGCGTCTGGGGTCCGCGCAAGACCGTCGCCGTCGCCGGTGCGGTCATCATGCTCGGCCACCTCACGCTGGCCCTGCCGTCCTCGGGGACCTTCTACGCCGGCCTCGGCCTGGTCGCGATCGGCTCCGGTCTGCTGAAGGCCAACATCTCCACGATGGTCGGCCACCTCTACGACGGCCCGGACGACCCGCGCCGCGACGGCGGCTTCACCGTCTTCTACATGGGCATCAACCTCGGTGCCTTCGCCGCGCCGCTGATCATCGGCACCATCGGCGAGAACGTGAACTGGCACTTCGGCTTCGCGCTCGCCGCGCTCGGCATGGCGCTGGGCCTGGTCCAGTTCCTGCTCGGCAGCCGCCACCTGGCCGCCCGCTCCAGCGTCGTACCCAAGCCGCTGTCCGCGAAGGAGAAGGCCGGCACCCTGCGCAAGGCCGCGATCTGGGCCGGCATCGCCGTCGTTGCCTACGCGATCGTCGGCTTCTCCGGCCACTACACGCTGAACTGGATCCTGGTCCCGCTGACCCTGCTCGGCGTGATCATCCCGGTGATGGTGCTGGTCAACATAAAGCGGGACAAGGAGCTCGACCGCCCCGAGCAGTCGAAGATGTCCGCGTACATCTGGTTCTTCGTCGCCGCCGCCGTGTTCTGGATGATCTACGACCAGGGCGGCTCGACCCTGTCGATCTTCGCCGACTCCTCGGCCGACAACACCGTCCTCGGCTGGGAGTTCCCGGTCTCCTGGTACCAGTCGGTCAACCCGGTCCTGATCATGGCCCTGGCCCCGGTCTTCGCCTGGTTCTGGCTCGCGCTGAACAAGCGCGGCAAGGAGCCGAGCACGATCGTGAAGTTCGCCTCGGGTCTGGTCCTGGTCGGCGCGTCCTTCTTCCTCTTCCTCGCCCCGCTGTCGATCGCCGACGGCGGTCACAAGGCGGCCGCGATGTGGCTGGTGGCGATCTACTTCGTCCAGACCGTCGGTGAGCTGCTGCTCTCCCCCGTCGGCCTGTCGGTCACCACGAAGATGGCCCCCGCCAAGTACGCCTCGCAGATGATGGGCGTCTGGTTCCTGGCCGTCACCGCCGGTGACGCCACGACCGGCCTGCTCTCCATCGCCGGCGTCGACCTGAACAAGAACGGCATCGTCGCCATGGAGGCCACGCTCGCGGTGGTCGCCGGTGTCGCGGTGTGGATGTACCGCAAGCGCGTCAAGGAACTCATGGGCGACGTCCGCTGACGTCCCCTTCCCCCCACGGATCCCGAAGGGCCGCCGCGACCGGAGTCGCGGCGGCCCTTCGCGCGTTCAGCGGGTCCGCCGGCGCCCCGGCAGATACGTGAACACCGCGCCGCCCAGCAGCACCGCCGTGCCCGCGAGGAGGCCGAGTGCCTTCAGGGCGCCGTGGTCACCGGCGCCCGTCTCGGCGAGGCCGCCGCCCGTCGACGTACCGCCGCCGGAGGAGGACGAGGACGAGCCGGAGCCGTTGCCGCCGCCCGAGGCGCCGCTCGCCTGCTCGGCGGTGTCCAGGGTGAGGGAGACCGCCGACCTGTCGGGGGTGCAGGTGGTGGTCGTACCGAGGGCCTCGATGGTGAGGACTCCCGGCGCGAGGGTGGAGGTGCCGGTCGCGCCCGGCTTGTACGTACCCGTCAGGTCGGGGATCTCGATCGGCGCACCCGACTTGATGGCCTCCTTGTTCGTCGGCCCGGTCACCTTCACCGAGCCCTGGTCCGCGCCGCCGAGGACGATCTGCATCGACGGCTTCACCGAGTCGGCGGGGATGTCGATCGGGCTGTCCATCACCGACTTCTTGAACTGCACGGTGAGGTCGTAGCTGCCGCCGTTCTTCCTCGCGTTGATCTGCACCGGAGAGGTGGCCTTCTTCTCGCCGATGGGCGAGGCGCAGGTGTAGGGGACGTCGACGACCTTGCCCGTGAAGTCGGTCTGCCCGCCGCCTCCGGAGGATGACGGCGAGGGGGAGGGGGAGGGTGAGGTGGACGGCGGCGGGC